>ONGV01000311.1 GCA_900317445.1 uncultured Eubacteriales bacterium
ACTTTTCATGTATTCATTCATGTCCAACTTTATTTTTTCTCCTTTAAAGGCTCTTGCAACCATATATTTTATATGGGTCATAAGACGACTGTAGGATAGTGAGGAGATATTAATTTTTATATCTAAGTCCTCTTCAATAGAGCTAATACAGTCTCTTACAGCAATTGCTATCTGTATTGATTCTGATACACTTTCTTTATCAAGAGCTGAATGGATGTGAAGGGTAATATAACCTACTTCATCATCATTTATAATAAATCCAGTATTTTTTTTAATAATTTCTTTTCCTTTTAAAGCCACATCATATTCATCTTTAAATAAAGCTTTTATATCATTATTTAAGGGATTACTTATAGTAAGCCCTTTTTTCATCCTTTCAATAGCAAAAGCAATGTGGTCTGCAAGTGGAAGTAATATTGTATTATCAACTTTTCCAAAAGCTTTTTCAGTTTCAATAATAATATCATTAGCTATTTCAAGAAACTCAGGTTTTACACTAGCAGCATTTTTTAAAGCTTCTCCAGCAACTGATTTTTTTTGAAGAGTATAGATTTTAGCATTTTCAACATTTTTTATAGTTTCGCTTACTCTTTTACCAAAACCTATACCTTTCCCTAAGATAATAACCTCATCATTTCCTGGTGAACTTAATGCCAGTATGCTGTTATTATTTAAAACCTTTATTACTCTATACATATTAATCCTCCACTTACCACACTAATTTAAACAAACATTTAAGTTTTATAAAGCTTCTTCAATTACAAGTACATCTTCAAGGGCATTTACTTTTCCTTCCTTAATAAGTCTTACTCTTTGATTTTCACTTAATGAAGTAAAGATGAAAGGAGTAGCCATAGAAGGAACTTTATCCTTAATATATTCTATATCAAAACCTATAAGTTTGTCACCTTTTTTTACTATATCTCCAGCATTAACAAAGGTTTCAAATCCTTCACCATTAAGCTCTACTGTATTTATTCCAATATGAATTAATATTTCAAATCCATCATTAGTTTTTATTCCAACAGCATGCTTGCTTGGAAAAACAAATAATATTTCACCATCACAAGGAGCAAATACTGTTTTATCTTCTGGCATAATCATTATGCCATCACCCATCATCTTTCCAGCAAAAGCTTCATCTGGAGTTTCTTCAATTGGAGCAGCTGTTCCATTAATAGGGCTTGAAAATTTAGCTATTTCTTTAAAGTTTAAGTTTTCTTTAGTTTCTTCAGTTTTAACTTCTTCTTTAGCTTCCACTGTTTCAAAAGTTTTAGTTTCTTCAATATCTGGAGCAGTTACAAGATAATCTTCTAAGTTAGATTTTATAACAGTTACTTTAGGTCCATAGATTATTTGTACTCCTTGACCTTTTTGAATAACTCCAGAAGCACCAGTACTTTTTAATAAAGCATCATCAACTAAATCAGATTTATAAACAGTACATCTTAGTCTTGTAGCACAGCAGTCAACATCAGAAATGTTTTTCTTTCCTCCAAGACCTTTACATATCATAGCTGAAACTTCATCTTCTAAATTAGCACCATTTTCTTTATTGTTTTTTTTAGAATTTTTAGCATTAACATCATTTCTTGTATATAATTTAACTTCTTCTTCATTTTCATCACGACCTGGAGTTTTAAAGTTAAATTTCTTAATTAAGAATGAGAATAAGAAGTAATAAACTATAAAGTAAACTATACCAACTATTACAACCCATATCCAGTTTGTTTTAGCATTACCTTGCATTATACCAAATAAGGTTAAATCGATAAGTCCTCCAGAGAAGGTCATACCAACACCAACATTAAATATATGCATAAACATATAAGCTAAACCTGCAAATACACAGTGAACTGCATATAAAATTGGAGCAACAAATAAGAATGTAAATTCAATAGGTTCTGTAATACCAGTAATCATTGAAGTTAAAGCAGCTGAAAGTAATAAACTACTTACTACTTTTTTCTTTTTAGGATTTGCACATTTATACATAGCAAGTGCAGCACCAGGAAGACCAAATATCATAAGTGGGAATTTACCTGACATAAATCTTGTTGCTTCAACACTAAAGTGAGATATATTTCCATTTGCAAGTTCTGCAAAGAATATATTTTGAGCACCTTCTACTAATTGTCCTCCAACCATTGCAGTACCACCAACTGCTGTTTGCCAGAATGGAAGATAAAATACATGATGAAGTCCAAATGGAATTAAAGCTCTTTCCATTAATCCATATAAAAATGTTCCAGCATATCCTGAACTTCTAACAAGGTCACCAATTGTAAAAATTCCCTTTTGAATAACAGGCCATATAAAGAACATTAAAATTCCTACAAGTAAATAAACAATAGCTGATATTATAGGAACAAATCTAGTTCCTCCAAAGAATGAAAGAACTTGTGGAAGTTCAATTTTATAAAAACGATTGTGAAGGGCAGCAACTCCAAGACCAACTAAAATACCACCAAAAACACCCATCTGTAAAGATTGAATTCCAAGAACACTTGTTACAGAACCATTTGGAAGAGTGGTAGCTTTGCCAGTTAAATCAAGAAGAGCACCTATTGCTGAGTGCATAATAAGAAAAGCTATAGCTCCAGAAAGAGCAGCAACATCTTTTTCTTTTTTAGCCATACCAATAGCAACACCCATAGCAAAAATAAGTGGTAAGTTTGCAAATACTATATCACCACATTTATTAAGAACTACAAGTAAAGCATGTAAAAGAGTACCTTCACCTAAAATTTTAGTAAGTCCATAAGCTTCAATCATATTTTGATTTGTAAAAGAGCCACCTATACCAAGGAATAATCCAGCAACTGGTAAAATAGCAATTGGAAGCATAAAAGAACGACCAACACGTTGTAATACACCAAAAATTTTATCTTTCATAAAAAATCTCTCCTTTTTTATTAGTATAAAAATATAAAGAAAATTTATTCATGTATTTTGTTAATAGTTTTAAAATTTTGGCGCCTGAAAATAAAAAAGCATTAACATACACAATCATAAATAAATCATGTATAGTTAATGCCTGCTTAATCAGTTACACACTATAACGGTAATTAGAATATCATTAAATAAGAAAAGTGTCAATAAATATTTAAATAAATCTAATAAAGAAGAATTTTTTAAAAACTTTGTGAATTTAATAAAATATTTTCATATAAAAATTCTAATAAATAAGGAAAATTCCTAGTTTAAATACTATTAAACTTATAAAAAGTGTGATACACTAAGAAATATAAAAATATATTAAGGTAGGGATGGGCATCATGAATAAAAGGAAAAAGAAATTTGTAATAGCAGTTCTAACAACAGGAATTGTTTGTGCTAGTATTGTGCCAGCACTAGCTTTACAAATAGATAAAAAGTATACTGAAAATAATAGAAGTTATCAATATCTTTCACCTATGGGAATTGTTATTCATAGTACAGCAAGTAAAGGTGGTACTGCTGATGATAATGCATCTTACTTTAATAGAGTACAAGTTAATGCTAATGCACATTACTTTGTAGATTGGAATAAAGCAGTTGCAACTGTGCCAGAAAATGAAGTGGCATGGCATGCTGGAGCATCAGCAAATAATAGATATATTGGAATAGAAATGTGTGAACCTGCAGGGTATAATGTAACAGAATTTAATAAGGTTTATTCAAATACTGTTGAGCTTGTAGCAAGCCTTTGTGCAAAATATGGTTGGGATGCAAGTGATATAGTTAGTCATAAGAATTGTTCTGAAACTTATGGAGAAACAGACCATGAAGACCCAATAAAATTTTTAAATGAGTATGGAGTAACTTGGGACAAGATGATAGCAGATATTCAATATGCTATAAATGGACAAACTTCTTCATCTACTATGGAAAAGGCTAAAAAATATGTAGGAAATAGATGTTTAGAACTTCAACAAAAGCTTAATAAATTTGGATATAATTTAACTGAAGATGGAGTTTATGGTATTCAAACTCATAAGGCCTTAGGAGATTTCCAAAGAAGTCAAGGACTTACAGTAGATTATATAGCAGGAGATAAAACTTGGCAAGCTTTATCTAAATAATTAATTAAAAAGGAATGATAGAAAACATGCCTCGACAAAAAAGGTTATCAGATAGTGTTGCAGATGATATTCTTTCTATGATTACAATAGAAAAGAAATTTATGCCAGGAGAAAAGCTACCAAATGAAAATGAACTTTCAGAAGAGCTAAAAATAAGCAGAACTACTTTAAGAGAAGCTATACGTATTCTTGCTACAAATGGAATTTTAGAAATACAAAGGGGAAAGGGAACCTTTGTAAAAAAAGATTTTAAAGGAGATAATATTGAAGAAATTTCTTCTCTTTCAAAAATAAAAGCTAATGCAAAAGACCTTTATGAAATGAGACTTATTTTTGAACCTGAAGCTGCTTATTTAGCAGTTCAAAGGGCAAGTGATGCAGAAATAAAAAGAATTTTATCATTAGGAGAAGAAATAGAAGAATATATAAAGCTTGGAAAAGATAGAACAGAAATTGAACAGGCATTTCATAAATCCATTGCAAAAGCAACTCATAATGAATTTATGAATAAGCTTATGCCAGTTATATATCAGGCAATAGATAAAGGGGTTGCTTTATCAGAAAAAAAAGAAACTGCTGTTAAAGATACTATAACTGACCATAGAATGATTATGGATTTTATAAAAAACAGAAATGCAGAGGGTGCTAAAAGTGCTATGAAGATACATATTCTTCATGCAATAAAAGAATTAGAAATTGAATAAAATAATTTATAGGCATTGGGAAAGTAATTAAACAATGCCTATTTTTTTATGATAAATTTGTAATACAACTCTATTGACAGCAGACAAATTATATATTATAATACAACTACTAAGTAAATTTTAGGGAGGGCGTAAAATTGAGAAGTGATAGAATTAAAAAAGGTGTTAATGCAGCACCACAAAGAACATTATTACATGCATTAGGACTTACTGATAAGGAAATAGAAAAACCATTAATTGGTATCGTAAGCTCTAAAAATGATATAGTTCCAGGTCATATGAACCTTGATAAAATAGAAGAAGCTGTAAAGCAAGGGGTTGCTTTAGCAGGAGGAGTTCCAATAGTATTCCCAGCAATTGCAGTATGTGATGGAATTGCAATGGGACATGAAGGAATGAAATATTCATTAGTTACAAGAGAACTTATTGCAGATTCTACAGAAGCTATGGCAACAGCTCATCCTTTTGATGGTCTTGTAATGATACCAAACTGTGATAAAAACGTTCCAGGATTATTAATGGCAGCAGCAAGATTAAATATTCCAACAATTTTTGTAAGTGGTGGAGCTATGCTTGCTGGTAAATTAGGAAAGGAAAGATTAAGTTATTCTAATGTATCAGAGGCTGTAAGCCAATTTAAAGTTGGAAAAATTTCTGAGGAAAAATTATGTGAATATGAAAACAAAGCATGTCCAACTTGTGGTTCATGTTCAGGAATGTTTACAGCAAATAGTATGAACTGTTTAACAGAAGTTTTAGGTATGGGTCTTCCTGGAAATGGTACAATTCCAGCAGTTTATTCAGAAAGATTAAGATTAGCTAAAGAAGCTGGAATGCAAATTATGGAACTTGTAAAGAAGGATATAAAGCCTAGAGATATTATGGTTGAAGATGCTTTCTTAAATGCTCTTACAATAGATATGGCATTAGGATGTAGTACAAATAGTATGCTTCACCTTCCAGCAATTGCACATGAATGTGGAATTAATTTAAATCTAGAACTTGCAAATAATATTTCTGCAAAAACTCCTAACCTTTGTCATTTAGCACCAGCAGGAGAACACTTTATAGAAGATTTAAATGAAGCAGGTGGAATTTTAGCAGTTATGCATGAAATAGATAAGCTTGGAATTCTTCATACTGACCTTTTAACTTGTACAGGAAAAACTATAAAAGAAAATATTGAAGGACATGAAATAAAGGATAAAGAAGTTATTAGAACTATTGATAATCCATATAGTAAAGAAGGTGGAATTGCTGTATTAAAAGGAAACTTAGCACCAGAAGGTTGTGTTGTTAAGCGTTCTGCAGTAGCACCAGAAATGATGAGTCATAAAGGAAAGGCAAGAGTATTTGATTGTGAAGAAGATGCTTTACATGCTATTTATGAAGGACAAATTAATCCAGGAGAAGTTGTAATTATTCGTTATGAAGGACCAAAGGGAGGCCCTGGAATGAGAGAAATGCTAAACCCAACTTCTGCTATTATGGGAAGTGGTTTAGGAAATTCAGTAGCACTTATTACTGATGGAAGATTCTCAGGTGCTACAAGAGGAGCAGCTATAGGACATGTTTCTCCAGAAGCAGCAGTAGGTGGAAATATTGCTTTAATAGAAGAAGGAGATATTATTGAAATAGATATTCCTAAAAACACAATAAACGTTCTTATATCAGATGAAGTTTTAGCAGAACGTAGAAGCAAATGGCAACCAAGAGAACCAAGAATAACAACAGGATATTTAGCAAGATATGCAAAGAGTGTTACTTCAGGATGCACAGGAGCAGTTTTAAAATAATAATATAGTTTTACAGAAAAATTAAATTAAAAAAAGAGATGTTGTATTAACAATTTTTTAATCTGTTATCAATATCTCTTTATTTTTTGTTAAGATAAGTTTAAAAATAATAGAAAAAGCTAAAATAATTTTGTAAATAAAATTTATTTAATAATTAAAAGTAGTTAACATGAAAGGAAGTATTTATGGATAAAGAATTAATTAAAGCAGTTGATGTAGCAAAGGAGTTAGGATTATATTTAAAAATGGTAGTTTCAACTAAAGAATATAATAGCTATAATAGTTTTTATAATATTTATGGAGAACATGAAGAACCTTGCAGGAGAATTCTTGTATTAACTTCTTATAAAGAGTTAGAAGAAGTTAATGAGGTTGAAGGTAAAGATGAATTTGAAAAATATAATATAGTAGATGGTAATATGTGGATTGAGGAATATCCTCTTACTTTAAATCCTAATAAGGTTGATTTTGAAAAAGTATATATTACTAAAGAAGCTTATAATAAATTAAAAGATAAACTTAAAAAATAGTAAAAAGTATAAATCTTAAGTTCTTTATATTTTATAAGTAGTGTTAAAGCACTCTATTAATAATAAGAACCTAAGATTTTTTAAAAGTTTATATATTCAGAAAATTTAAATTAATTTGATTTACATATATTAGAAGGTGATATATAATTTAAATAAGAAATTTATAATTAAAAAGGAAGTGTGGAAAATGGATTTAATGACTCAAAAAAAAACAATAGAATTTATTTATGACATAATAGAAAAGAAAAATAGCAATATATCATTTGTAAAATATAAACCAGAAAAAGAAAGCTTTAAATCTTTTAAAGATTCAATTGAGCCATTACCAAGAAGTACACCAGAAGAACAGGGAATTTCCTCTAAGTATTTAGAAAACTTTTATAATGAATTGAAAAACATAGATGAATTAAATATTCATACAATAATGATTTTAAGAAATGGAAATGTTATTTCAGAAGGCTCTTTTGCACCTTATAAGACCAATGTCTGGCATGTAACTCATTCTTTGTGTAAAAGCATTACAGCTTTAGCAATAGGACTTCTTATAGATGATAAGGTTTTAAGTTTAAATGATAAATTGGTAAAAATATTTGAGAAAAAGGTAAATCCAATAATATTTTTAAAACAAAAAGATATTAAAATTAAACATTTACTGTCAATGACTGCAGGAGTTAGTTTTAATGAAACAGGTGCAGTTACTGAAAATGATTGGGTTAAGTCTTTTTTAGAATCTAATGTGAAA
>ONGV01000050.1 GCA_900317445.1 uncultured Eubacteriales bacterium
AAATTGTTATATTGTATATCATCCATGAATAAAAATCTCCTTAAATGTTATATTATAATAATAACAGAATTATTATAGAAATAAATAAAATATTGCAAGAATTAATAAAGTTAGTGGTATATAATAACATTATAGTTACAATAAATTTTGTTAGGAGGATAAAAATTATGAACTTAGGAAAATTAAATGAATACTTAGTTAATGATAGTGATATTACAATATGCTATGAAAATGGTGAAGCTTATGTAAAGGTTATCTCAGATAAGATAATAAATTTTTTTGTACCATTACTTAGAGCAGAAAGACAGTCTAAAGCAGTTGAAAATTTAGAGTGTGATGAATGTGATTTTGAAGTTTCTACTATTGAAAATGGAATAAAAATAACTACTGATGAATTAATAGTAAAAATATATGATGAATTTAAAGTTGATATATATGATAAAGATGAAAATGTTTTATGTGAGGATTATAGAGGAGAAAAGGCTCCCTTTGTAAGAAGAAGTGCAGATTATTCTTTAGCAGAAGCAGAAGGACATAGCATTAACAATGGAGAAGATGAGTTTAAGGTATATGTTTCTAAAAAGATGGAAGAAAATATGCATTTTTATGGCTTAGGAGAAAAAACAGGTCATTTAGATAAAAAAGGATATCACTATGTTAACTGGAATACAGATAATCCAGCACCTCATGGAGAAACCTTTGATAGATTATACAAGTCAATACCTTTCTTAATAGGAATGAAGGATGAAACAGCTTTTGGTATTTTCTTTGATAATCATTTTGAAACTCATTTTGATATGGGAAGAGACAATAAAGATTATTACTACTTCTCAGCAGTAGATGGAAATTTAGATTATTATTTTATATATGGACCAAGTATTAAAAAGGTTGTAAAAAGATATACATATCTTACAGGAACAACACCTCTTCCACAACTTTGGACTTTAGGATATCAACAATGCAGATGGTCTTATCCAACAAGAGAAAGAGTTATGGAAATAGCAGATACTTTCAGAGAAAAGGGTATTCCTTGTGATACTATTTATTTAGATATAGACTATATGGATGGATATAGAGTATTTACATGGGATGATGAAAAATTCCCTGATTTTGAAGGAATGATAAAGGAATTAAAGGATAAGGGCTTTAAGGTTGTAACTATAATAGACCCAGGGGTTAAGGTAGATAAAGGTTATAAAATATTTGATGAAGGTCTTAAAAATGGATATTATGCAACTGATAAAAATGGAATTACTTATGTAAATGAAGTATGGCCAGGAGATGCTGTATATCCTGATTTTATGAATGAAGATGTTAGAAAATGGTGGGCTAAAAATCAAAAAATTATGATGGATGCAGGAGTTTCAGGAATATGGAATGATATGAATGAGCCTGCAAGCTTTAATGGCCCTCTTCCAGATGATGTAATGTTTGATTATGATGGAACAAAAATAGAACATAAGGAAGCTCATAATATTTATGGACACTTTATGGATAAGGCAACTTTTGAAGGAATTAAGAAAGAAACAAATAAGAGACCTTTTGTAGTAACAAGAGCGTGTTATGCAGGAACTCAAAAATATTCTACAATATGGACAGGAGACAACCAAAGCACATGGGAACATTTAAGAATGTCTGTACCAATGCTTATGAATTTAGGATTAAGTGGAATGGCATTTTGTGGAACAGATGTTGGAGGATTTGGACATGACTGTTCAGCAGAACTTTTAAGTAGATGGGTTCAAATGGGTACATTTACTCCACTTTTTAGAAATCATGCAGCAATGGGTACAAGAGACCAAGAACCATGGGCATTCGATGAAGAAACAGAAGAAATAAACAGAAAATACATTAAACTTCGTTACAAATTTATACCATATATATATGATATGATGAGATATGCAGAAGAAAATGGAGCACCACTTATAAGACCATTATTATTTAACTATCAAGAAGATAAAAATACTTATGAAATAAATGATGAATTTATGTGTGGAGATAAAATCCTTGTAGCACCAGTATTAACTCAAGGAAGCAAAGCTAGAATGGTTTATCTTCCAGAAGGAGAAACTTGGATAGATTACTGGAATGGAGAAGAATATGAAGGTGGAAAATATATAGTAAGAGAAACTCCTTTAGATTTATGTCCAATTTACATTAAAAAAGGAGCAATTATACCAGTTTATGAAGAAGAGATAAATTATATTGGAGAAAAGCCTTTAGATAAAATAACTTTTGAAATTTATGCAGGAAAAGGAAAGTGTTCTCATTACTTAGATGATGGAGAAAGCTATAACTATAGAGATGGAGAGTTTAATAAATATAAAGTAAAGAGTGAACTAAAAGAAGAACTTTCAATTGAGTTTGAAGAAAGCAAAAAAGGGTATTCTAAAGATTATAAGGAAATTGATTTTGTAATTAAGGGTTATGAAGGAAAGGTTACAATCAATGATAAGGAATATGAAGTAAATAAAAATGAAAATATTATAAAAATAGAAAAATAATTCTAAAAGGGTGTGGAATTTATGAATAAAATGGTTGAGGAGTTAGTTTTAGAATTTTCAAAGTTAGATGAAATTGAGGGAATCATATTAGGTGGTTCCCAAGCTACTAACACAACTGATAGTGGTTCTGATTATGATTTGTATTTTTACTATTCAAAAGAAGTTCCAATAGAGAAAAGAAGAGAAATATGTGATAAATATTTTAAACATGTAGAGATTAATAACACTTATTGGGAAACAGAAGATGATGGAATATTAAAAGATGATACTCCTGTTGAGATAATATATAGGGATATAAAATGGATAAGAGGTTCTGTTGAAAGAACAATAGTAAATTGTGAGGCTGATATTGGATATACAACTTGTTTTGTATCAAGCATAAAGAATTCCATTATTTTGTGTGATAAATCTAATATTTTAAAAGAACTTAAAAATATTTGTAGTGTAGATTTCCCAGAAGAGCTTAAGAAAAATATAATAAGAAAAAATTATCCTCTTTTAAAAGATGAAATGTTTTCTTATTATAATCAAATAGAAAAAGCTTTAAAAAGAAATGACCTTATAAGTGTAAATCATAGAGTAGCAGCACTTTTTGCAAGTTATTTTGATATTATATTTGCTTTTAATAAATTTCTTCATCCTGGAGAAAAGAAGATATTAAAAATAATAAAGGATAATAACTTAACTATTCCAAAGGATATGGAAAAAAATGCTTTAAATATTTTAAAATATTCAGGAGAAGGAAATATAAAAATATTAGATGAAATAGAAGAGTTAGTTAAAAATCTTGATGAGATGCTTTAAGGAGAGTCTTAAAAGTATAAGAATAATATTTATTTAAAAGTACAAACTATTTCTGAAAGGATGTGTTTGTATGAAAGAAAAAGTAAATAAACCTGGAAGTTGTAACCCAATGCAAAAGGGAGAAAGAAGACAACAGATACACAAAAATCAAAATAATGTAGGGGATTCTAAAAAGCCTTCATATTTTAAAAACTTTAATGGGGAGCCAATAGAATAAAAATAAAGCTGTGGTATATAAAAAAGTTATACCATAGCTTTATTTCTTATATATAATCATTTAGCATAAATTGAATTTCTTCATGAAGTCTATGAAACATATTTAATTCTCCATTTAAATTTTCTGAAGTTTTATCAGCAATTTC
>ONGV01000150.1 GCA_900317445.1 uncultured Eubacteriales bacterium
AAAATTTCTAAAACAGCTTGTCCATCAGTGTCTTTTAAGTCAACTCCTAATATTTTTGCAAGTGTTGGTCCATGATTTATAAGTTTCCCAGAAGGAAGAACAACATTTTTTCTAAAACCTACTCCAGAACCTATAAAAAAGGTTCCATAGTCTTTTTTCTTTGGTGAATATCCATGAGTGGCTTTATGAAAATTACTTCCTTGAACATTTTCTATGAATTTTCCATTAATAGTATCTATAAAATAATACCCATATGAAGCTTCTAGCATAAAGTCAGCATTAGAATCTGCACCTGAAAGAAGAATTTCGTTATTATTTAAGTAAAAATCTATAAGATTTTTATTTTTAAGAGATTTTAAAAGTTCTTCAATCTTAGATTTATATTTTTTATCTTTAATATAAATATAGCAAGAGCCATCAAGACTTTTAGAAATAGCTTTATAATTAATAATTTTATTACTATTATTAACTTCAATAAGACCATTTTCTAAAAAAAGCTTATTAAGTCTTATTACATTTTTTACATTTAATTGGCTATGGTCTCCTAAGGCAACAATAGAAGTTTCATTATATATATTAACTTTTTTTAATGAAGCTACTATTTCTCCTAATCTTTTATCATGCCTATAAAGAGCTTCTTTAACTTCTTTATTAAAATATCCAAAATTATGTCTTTGAGTATCAACATCAGTAAAATGAACAAAAGTAAGATTAGGTTTATATTTTTCTATTGTATATTTAAAAGCTTCAGTAACAAAATTATCTAAAGCAGGTTGAGAAATTCCTTTTCTTATATGTCCAAATTTTTTATTTATATCAAGTTGAAATTTTAATGTTCCTGCAAAAGCAGACATAATCATTTGATTTTGATATGGTTTAGGAGCAAAAATTTCTGGCATATTATAATCAATAGTAGTAGAGCTTCTAGCAGTAACTGGCCATAAAAGAGAACAGGTTTTAAGTCCTTTTTCTTTTGCTAGGTCATATAAAGTAGGACATTTAATATATTTTTTATACCAATACCAGTTAGGATTAAAATCATTTAATTTAAATATTGTATTATCAATAATTCCATGATTTTTAGGATATTTTCCTGTAACTATAGTAGTATGAGCAGGGTAAGTAAGAGAAGGATAAACAGATTCAACATTTTCAACTAATGAACCATTTTTAATTAATTCTTTAAAATTAGGAAGAGTTTTTAATATTTCTAAATCTTTTGAAGATACTGCATCAAAAGAAATTACTATCATATATTTCATTTTTTCACCATCCTTTAAAAATAACATATATTTATATTCTAGCATATTTTATTAAGTATATATTAATGAGAAGTTAAATGTTTATGTAATTAAAAAAGGTTGCATTGATTGCTTTAGTATGATAAAGTAAATTTGTTAATTTGAAATTAAGGGGGAACAAAAATGGATATAAAAAAGTTATTAAAAAAAGGATTAATTATTGCTACAATAGGAACACTTGCAATAAGTTTAGTAGGTTGTGGTAGCAAAGAAAAAACTAATACAATGGATAAGGATACTTTAGTTTTAGGTTTTGATGATACTTTTGTTCCAATGGGATTTAAAGGTGATGATGGAAACTATACTGGTTTTGATATAGAACTTGCAGAAGAAATTAGCAAAAAGCTAGGAAAGAAGATAGAATATCAACCAATAGATTGGACTATGAAAGAATCAGAATTGAAAAATGGAAATATTGATTTTATATGGAATGGATTTTCTATAACAGATGAAAGAAAAAAAGAATTAGATTTTACAAAGCCATATTTAAAAAATAAGCAAATAATAATAACATTAAAGGATTCAGATATTAAGACAAAGAAAGACTTAAATGGAAAAATTGTAGCAGCTCAGGACCAATCAAGTGCAGTAGATGCAATTGGTGATTACAAAGATAACTTTAAAGAATTAGTTACTTTTTCAACTAATGATGAAGCTTTAAGAGATTTAGAAGCAGGAAGATGTGATGCTGTTGTAGCTGATGAAGTTTTAAGCAAATATTATATAAATCTTAAGGGTGCAGATAATTACAAAGTTTTAGAAGATAACTTTGGAGAAGAAGAATATGCAGTTGGCGTAAGAAAAGGTGACAAAGAATTAGTTGATGCATGGAACAAAGCTTATGATGAATTAGTAGAGGATAAAACAGCATCAGAATTATCAAAAAAATGGTTTGGTGATGATATAATAGAAAAATAGAATTGGATAAAATGGAGGAGTCATTTATTTATGAACTTTATGGAATTAATGCCTCAATTACTTGAAGGCTTAAAGGTAACATTAAAAGTATTTTTCTTAACACTTATATTTTCACTTCCTCTTGGAGTTATTATTTCTCTTGGAAGGATATCTAAGTTTAAAATATTACAAAAGATAACAGGTCTTTATGTCCTTATTTTAAGAGGGACTCCTCTGTTATTGCAAATAATATTTATATATTTTGGGCTTCCAGCAGTAGGAATAAGTGTTCCAAGAGAACCTGCTGCTCTTATTGCTATGATATTAAATTATGCAGCATATTTTGCAGAAATATTTAGGGCAGGAATACTTTCTATAGATAAAGGACAATATGAGGGAGCAGAAGTTCTTGGATTATCTTCAAAGGATACATTTTTTAGAATAATACTTCCTCAAGCCTTTAAAAGAATACTTCCTCCAGTTGCAAATGAAGTTATAACCTTAGTTAAAGATACTTCTCTTGTATATGTAGTAGGACTTGATGACCTTCTTAAAATAGGAAAAATAGCTAATAACAGATATGCTTCTTTAGTGCCTTTAATATTTGTAGGAGTAATATATCTTATTTTAGTTGCAATATTTACAAAAGTATTTGCATTAATTGAAAAGAAGTTTAATTATTATGAGTAAGGAGGATAAGCATCATGCTAAAAGTTAGTGGACTAAGAAAAAGCTTTGGAAAGAATGAAGTTTTAAAAGGTGTAGATTTACATATAAAAGAAGGAGAGATACTTGTAGTAGTTGGTCCTTCAGGTGGAGGAAAAACAACATTTTTAAGATGTGTAAATGCTTTAGAAAAAGCTGATAAAGGAAATATAGAGATAAATGGAAAATTTTTATGTAAAGATGGAGTATATGCTGAAAAGAGTAAACTAAAGGAAATAAGAAAAGATATCGGCTTGGTTTTTCAAAACTTTAATCTATTTCCACATATGAGTGTTTTAGAAAATTTAATTGAAGCACCTCAAAGAGTTTTTAATGTTCCAAAAGAAGAGGCCAAGAAAAAGGCTCTTGAAATATTAGGATTTTTAGGACTAGAAAATAAGGCAGATAATTATCCTTTTGAATTATCTGGAGGACAAAAACAAAGGGTTGCTATTGGAAGAGCACTTGTTTTAGAGCCTAAGCTTATATGTTTTGATGAACCCACTTCAGCATTAGACCCAAGCCTTACAGGAGAAGTATCAAAGGTTATAAAATCATTAAGTGAAAAAGGAATGTCAATGCTTATAATAACTCACGATATGGACTTTGCAAAAAATACAGCAGACAGAATTTATTCTATGGAAAATGGCCAGCTAAAAGAAGGATTAATATTTTAAGAAAATAGTGTAAATTTTAACTTAGTTCAAAAATATTGGTTTCCTTATGTTATTCAGTCGTTCCGCCCTATTGGCTCCAAGTCACGCCTTCATAAAATAAGGAAACTAATATTTTAATAAGCAAAATTATAAATATTAGAAATAAAATAGCTACTCATAAAAAAATATCATCATATTTTTTAATGAGTAGTTTTATTTTAATTTTATTTAACTTCTTCTAGTAAAATCACACCATTTTCATTGGCTTTAAATTTTACTTTTCCATTGGAAACTTTGCATTTATTTTTAGTATAATAATCTTGAATTTCTGTGCCATCTTGCCAGATTGATGAAACGTCTATTGAAGTATCACCTGAAGCATTTACTGCAACAATAACTTTATCGTCTTCATAGGTTCTACTAAATACATAAGGGTCTTTTTCAGAAATCATTTTATGTTCTCCAGCGCCTATTGAAAGATGTTTTCTTCTAAATTGACCAAGTAGTTGCCAGTGTTTTAAAGAAGCTTCGTCTAATGAATCCCAGTTCATATCAGAACGGCTATATTGGTCAACTGCTGTTGTAACAGTATTTGTAAAGCCTTGTCTATTACTTTCATCTCCATAGAATATTTCTATTCCACCAGGGGCTAATAAAAGTTTTGTACCATAGTTTATCATATTATCTTTTCCACGAGTTAAGCCTTCATCATGGGAGGATATATAGCTTAAAACATTAAAGTTTTTATCAGAATTAATAGCCTTTGCATATTTTGAATAAAGGTTTTCTAGGTTATCAAGTTCTTCATTTTTAGAAAATTTAAAGTTTATTGTAGAATCAAAACCATTATCAAAGTATTCAGTTTTTTCAAGACCAGCTCCATAAACTTCTGCTGTCATCCAAAAATCATCAGTCCATTTTGCACCAGCTTTATTAGGATTATTTTTTCTCCAGGTATTTAAAGCTTCATTACATATATCTTTAAGTTCTTTCCACCTAAACATGTCAATATGCTTTGCAGTATCACATCTAAATCCATCAATACCAAACTCTTCAACCCATGCAGAAAGCCATTTTTCAATGTATTCACAAGGAGAAACTTTTAAATCTGTTCTATATTTTTTAGCTGTTGGAATTATCCAATCTTCTTCATCTTTAGTCCACTTTCTTTCTAAAATAGGAGGAAGTCCTACGTTTTCTGTAACTTCTGTTTTTATATCAGGAAGGTCTGAAAGATTTCCTAAAATATCTCCTTCACCTGTTGTATAGCCAGGAACTCCTGCTCTTATCCATTTATTTCCCCACCATTTAGCCCATTCTTCTTCATGACTTGAATAATCTATTATTTCATCATGATAAGAACTCCAGTTTTGAGAAGATGAAGGAGTCCAGTTTGCAATATCTTTATTATCATTTTTAGTAGGGTAGAAGTCGTAATCTACCATATCTTGAAGTGTTACATATCCTGTATGATTCATAACCACATCCATAATAACTCTAATACCTTGAGAGTGAGCTTCATCAACAAATTCTCTCATTTCTTCAACAGTTCCCATATTTTTATCTATACAGCTCCAATCTAAAGCATAATAACCATGGTAGCCATAATGGGCAAAATCACCACTTCCTCCTGTACAAAAGCCATGAATTTGCTCAACAGGAGGTGAAATCCATATGGCATTAATTCCTAAATTGGAAAAGTAACCTTCTTTTAATTTTTTTGTTAAGCCCTTAATGTCTCCACCATGAAAGGTTCCATTAGTAGAGCCTGTAGCATCCTTTGAAACTCTTCCATAGGAATTATTATTTGTTTTATCTCCATCATAAAACCTATCTGTTATTACAAAATAAACACTTGCATTATCCCAAGAAAAAGGGTCATTTTCACTAACTTCAATATTAGTTTTATTAGTAGATGAATTTTTACAACCTAAAAGGCTTGTCCCAAAACAACTAGTTATCATAAATGCTAAAGTAATTGTAGAGATTAATTTTTTCTTTTTCATAATAAAAATCCTCACCTTAAAATTTGTTTATTACATAAATAAGAGCTGCCGCATTAAAAAAATTTTTTGCGACAGCCTTATTATTTTACCTTAAAATATTCATTAACGAGCTGATTGAACATAAGGAATTTCAGTTAATGAATGTTTAAGATCTAAGAATTCAGATTCTACATTATCTATTTTAGAATCTAAAATTTCATTAGTTCTAGGATCCTTTTCTTTTTCTTTTTGGTCAAATAAAGCAGTTAGTTCTTCTGAAAGTTCAAATAATTTTAATGCTGCTTCATAGCAATTACTAATATTCATAAAATCACTCCTTTTATACTAAATATTACATTCTTATTCTACTACAAAAAAATGGATAAGAAAATAAAATTATGATTTATAAATTAATTTTTATGAAGTATTACAAAAATTCTGTGAATAAATGTAAACGATTATAAGAAAAAATGTGAAATATGAATAATTTAATTATTATTTATTAATTTTCTTAAAATAAAATAATATATAAATTAATTAAATGAAAAAAAATACATATAAACTAAAATTTTTTAAAATATATGAAAAGATACGTATAATTAAAAAGAAAAACAATAGAAATATTCGTAATGATACGAATGTTAAATGAAATTGATTTTAGCAATATTGACAATAATAAGGTAGAGTGATAAGCTAAATTTAGTAGTGGAAAAACTTAATAAAAATAAAAATATATATCTTAACTATACTTAAGAAATAATACATAAATTTTTGGAGGTATTTTATAATGAGTAATATCAGATGCATATTCGTCGAAAAAAAACCTGGTTTTGACGTAGAAGCAAAAAGTTTGTTTGATGACTTTAAGAGAAATCTAAGACTAGAAAACTTAGAAAAGGTAAGAGTTATTAACAAATATACCATTGGAGAAGTTTCAGAGGAGTATTATAAGAAGGCGTTAAATACAATCTTTTCAGAGTTAACTGTAGATAATGTATATGAAGAAAAAGCACCAGTAGTAGCAGAAGAAGAGATAGCTTTCGGGGTAGAATACCTTCCAGGTCAGTATGACCAAAGAGCAGATTCAGCATCTCAATGTTTTCAGCTTTTAACAGCAGGAGATAGAATAGATGTTAAGTCATCTAAAATAATTGTCTTAAAGGGAAACCTTTCAAAGGAAGATGTAGATAGAATAAAACACTATTACATAAATTCTGTAGATTCTAGAGAAGTGGATATAAACAATAGAGAATTACAAACTCCACTTAATGTTCCAAAGGATGTAGAAATTTTAAATGGATTTACAAACTTTAATGAAGAAGAACTTCAAGCTTTCCATAAATCACAAGGTTTAGCTATGAGTATAGAAGACCTTGTAATGATAAGAGACTATTTTAAAAATGAAGAAAATAGAGACCCAAGTATAACTGAAATAAAGGTTATAGATACATATTGGTCAGACCATTGCAGACATACAACATTTGCAACAACTTTAGAAGAAGTTGAAATAGAAGAAAACAAATATACAGTTCCAATAAAGAAAAGCTATCATGCTTATATGAAGTCAAGAGATTATGTATATGGAGAAAATACAGAAAGAAAAGTAAACCTAATGGATATAGCAGTTATAGCTATGAAGGAAATGAGAAAGAAAGGTATGCTTGATGATTTAGATGTATCTGATGAAATCAATGCATGTTCAATAAACATAGATGTTGAAACAGATAAGGGAATAGAAAAATACTTATTAATGTTTAAAAATGAAACTCATAACCATCCAACTGAAATAGAACCATTTGGTGGTGCTGCTACATGTCTTGGAGGGGCTATAAGAGACCCATTATCAGGAAGAACCTTTGTATATCAAGCAATGAGAGTTACAGGTGCTGCTGACCCAACAGTTCCAGTAGAAGAAACATTAAAAGGAAAACTTCCTCAAAGAACTATTACTTTAGGTGCAGCTCATGGATATAGTTCATATGGTAACCAAATTGGACTTGCTACTGGTCAAGTTGCAGAAGTATATCATCCAAATTATGTGGCAAAAAGAATGGAAGTAGGAGCAGTTATAGCAGCAGCTCCAAAAGAAAATGTAATAAGAGAAGAACCTAAAAAAGGTGATATAGTAATTCTTTTAGGAGGAAGAACTGGTAGAGATGGAGTTGGTGGAGCAACAGGTTCATCAAAAGAACATACTACAGAATCTATAGAAACTTGTGGAGCAGAGGTTCAAAAGGGAAATCCTCCAACAGAAAGAAAGATTCAAAGATTATTTAGAAATGCTACAGTTGCTAAGATGATTAAGAGATGTAACGATTTTGGTGCAGGTGGAGTTTCAGTTGCAATTGGAGAACTTTGCAGAGGATTAGATATTGATTTAGATAAAGTTCCAAAGAAATATGAAGGATTAGATGGAACAGAACTTGCAGTATCAGAATCACAAGAAAGAATGGCAGTAGTAGTAAATAAAGAAGATGCAGATAAGTTTATTGCTTTATCAGAAGAAGAAAATTTAGAAGCTGTTAAGGTTGCTGTTGTTACTGATACAGAAAGATTAAGATTATTCTGGAGAGGTAAGGCAATAGTTGATTTAAAGAGAAGCTTCTTAGATACAAATGGAGCAACTCAAAAGACAGAAGTTAAAGTTGAAGCTCCAGAAAATTATCCATATGAAGTTAGTGATGTAGATGTTAAAGAAGAATGGATTAAGAACTTACATAAATTAAATGTAGCTTCTCAAAAGGGATTAGTAGAAAGATTTGACTCAACTATAGGAGCTAAATCAGTACTTATGCCATTTGGTGGTAAGTATGCAAAAACTCCAGCAGAAGGTATGGCAGCAAAAATACCAGTATGGGGTGGAGATAGTAAAAATGCTTCATTAATGACTTTTGGATTTAACCCATATTTAGGTACATGGAGCCCATATCACATGGCATTTTACTCAGTAGTAGAATCTGTAACAAAGCTTACAGCTATGGGTGGAGATTATAGACATGCAAGACTTACTTTCCAAGAATATTTTGAAAGATTAGGAAAGAACCCTTCAAGATGGGGAAAACCATTTGCAGCATTACTTGGTGCATATAAAGCTCAAGAGGATTTAGGAATAGCTGCAATAGGTGGTAAGGACTCAATGAGTGGTACTTTTGATGATATTGACGTTCCACCAAGCTTAGTATCTTTTGCAGTAGGATATGAAAAAGCAGATAGAGTTATTTCACCAGAATTTAAAGAAAAGAATTCTAAGTTAGTTCTTTTAACAGTTGAAAAGCTTGAAAATGGACTTATAGATATGGATAAGTTTAAAAAGAATATGGAAATTGTTTATGGTCTTATAGGAGATAAGAAAATAATTTCTGCTTCTTCAACTAAGATGGGAGGAGTTTCTGAAAGCTTAACTAAGATGGCTTTAGGAAATAAGATTGGATGTGAATTTACTAATCTTTCTAAAGATGAATTATTTGGATATAACTATGGAACAATGGTTGTAGAAGTTAAGGGTGATGTTAATATAGAAGAAGCCTTTAAGGGTGCTTTATATAAAGAAATAGGTAAGACAGTAGAAGAATTTAAGATAACTTCTAAAGATTATGATTTAAGCTTAAACTTAGATGATTTAGATAAAGCTTTAGAAGAAAAATTAAATGGAGTATTTAAGATAAAGACTGAAGAAGTAAAAGAAGAAGCAAAGAATGTAAACTTTGAATGTAATAAAGTTCCTAAAGCAAAGGTAAAGGTTCAAAATCCTAAGGTTGTAATTCCAGTATTCCCAGGAACAAACTGTGAAGATGACTGCCAAAGAGCTTTTGAAAAAGAAGGAGCTGTAGTTACTCAAGTTCTTATAAGAAACTTAACTAAAGAAACCTTAAAAGAATCAATAGATAAATTAGAAGAAGAAATTAAAACAGCTCAAATTATAATGATACCAGGAGGATTCTCAGCAGGAGATGAGCCTGATGGTTCAGGTAAATTTATAGCTACTGTATTCAGAAATGAAAAAATAAAAAATGCAGTTATGGATTTATTAAATAATAGAGATGGACTTATCCTTGGTATTTGTAACGGCTTCCAAGCTCTTATTAAATTAGGACTTGTACCATATGGAGAAATAAGAGATTTAGAAGAAGATATGCCAACATTAACTTATAACAATATAAACAGACATATGTCTTCTATGATAAGAACAAGAATTTCAACTAAAAAGTCACCTTGGTTTAGTGAAGTTAACTTAGGAGACATTCATACAGTTGCTATTTCTCATGGAGAAGGTAGATTTGTAGCTTCAGAAGAATTAGTTAAGAAGCTTGAAGAAAATGGACAAATAGCTACACAATATGTAGACTTTGATGGAAATGTATCTTTAAATATGCCATATAATCCAAATGGCTCTGTTTATGGAATAGAAGGTATAACAAGTCCAGATGGAAGAGTTCTTGGTAAGATGGGACACTCAGAAAGAATAGGAGAAAATCTTTATAAGAATGTACCAGGAGATTTTGACCAAAAGATATTCAAATCAGGTGTAAATTATTTTAGATAAAATTTAATAAGTGCTACTTCTTAAAAAGAAGTAGTACTTAAAAGTTAAAAATTTTTTGGAGGGTATATATAAAAAATGAAAGTTGCAATTATATTTGGAAGTAAATCAGATACAGATGTAATGAAGGGTGCAGCAAATGCTTTAAAAGAATTTGGTGTAGATTATAAAGCTTATGTTTTATCAGCTCATAGAGTTCCTGAAAAATTAACAGAAACATTAAAAGAAGCAGAAAATGAAGGCTGTGAAGTAATAATTGCAGGAGCTGGTCTTGCAGCACATTTACCAGGAGTTATAGCTTCTCAAACAGTTTTACCAGTAATAGGAGTTCCTGTTAAAGCAGCTGTGGAAGGATTAGATGCATTATTTTCAATAGTTCAAATGCCAAAATCAATTCCAGTAGCAACAGTTGGAATAAACAATAGCTATAATGCTGGTATGCTTGCAGTACAAATATTAAGCTTAAAGTATCCTGAAATAAAAGAAAAATTAGTTCAATTTAGAATTGACATGAAGGAAAAATTTATTAAAGAAAATGATACTGTAGAGCTTTAAAAAAAGTTTATATTAAAGGAGAATAATTTATATGGTAACTGACTTTGATTTAATAATGGATCCAAGTTTAGATAAATTTAAAGATGAATGTGGTGTATTTGGAGTATTTTCTGATAAGCCTATGGATACAGCAGGAGTAACTTATTATGGGTTATATGCTCTTCAACATAGAGGACAAGAAAGTGCTGGTATTGCAGTATCTAATGGTGAAACTATTCAAGTACATAAAGGATTAGGACTTATTACTGATGCATTTAAAAATACAGAAGATTTACATAAATTAAAAGGAAATATTGCAATAGGTCATGTAAGATATTCAACTACTGGAGCTAATACTGTAGAAAATTCACAACCACTAGTTTCAAATTCTAAAATTGGAACAATTGCAATGGCTCACAATGGTAACTTAGTTAATGCTGATGTTATAAGAGAACTTCTTGAAGATGGAGGACATATTTTCCACACTTCAATTGATACAGAAGTTATAGCAACTCTTTTAGCAAGAGGAGCTTCAAAGGGAATAGAAAAGGCAGTAGTAGATGCAATGCAAGCTGTTAAAGGAAGTTTTGCCTTAGTAATAATGACAAAGGATAAGCTTATAGGAGCAAGAGACCCTCATGGAATAAGACCATTATGTATAGGAAAATTAGATGAAGCTTATATCTTATCTTCTGAAAGTTGTGCTTTAGATGCAGTTGGTGCAGAATTTGTAAGAGATGTAAAGCCAGGAGAAATTGTTGTTATTGATGAAAATGGAGTTAAGTCAATAATTTATGCAGAAGATTCAGGATGTCAAACTTGTTGCTTTGAGTATATTTATTTTGCAAGACCAGATTCACAAATTGATGGACTTGATGTTTATACAACAAGAGTAAAGTTTGGTGAACAATTATATAGAGAGCATAAGATAGATGCAGATTTAGTTGTACCAGTTCCAGATTCAGGAATACCTTCAGCAATAGGATATTCTAAAGCTTCAGGAATTCCATATGGAACAGGATTTATAAAAAATAGATACGTAGGAAGAACATTTATATCTCCTTCTCAAGAAGTAAGAGAAAGAGCTGTAGCTGTTAAATTAAATCCATTAAAGGTAAATGTTGAAGGAAAGAGAGTTATACTTATAGATGATTCAATTGTTCGTGGAACTACATCAAAGCATTTAGTTGATGCAATGAAACGTGCAGGAGCTAAGGAAGTACATTTATTAATTTCATCTCCACCAGTTAAATTCCCATGCTATTTTGGTATTGATACAGCTTATAGAAGTGAACTTATGGCTGCAAACCACAATATAGCAGAAATGACTGATATTTTAGGAGCAGACTCTCTTGGATATTTAAGCATGGAAGGCATGTATAAGTGCTTTGGAGATAAAAAAGGCTTCTGTATAGGATGTCTTAGTGGAGTTTACCCAGTAGCAACTCCAATAGAAGCAGGAAAAGAAATTCTTGAAAGGTAGGATAAAGAAAAATGTTAACTTATAAAGAATCAGGAGTAAATATAGAAGAAGGATACAAGTCAGTTAAATTAATAAAGGACTTAGTTAAACAAACTTATAGCAAATATGTTTTAAATGGATTAGGAAGCTTTGCTGGAATGGTAGAACTTCCAGAAGGATATAAAAAGCCAGTTTTAATTTCAGGAACTGATGGAGTTGGAACTAAACTTGATATTGCATGTAAAAAGAAAAAGTATGATACAGTAGGAATAGACTGTGTTGCTATGTGTGTTAATGATATATTATGTCATGGAGCAAAACCACTATTTTTCTTAGATTACATAGCTTGTGGAAGCCTAGATGCTAATGTTTCTTCAGATTTAGTTAAAGGTGTAACAGAAGGATGCCTTCAATCTGATTGTGCATTAGTTGGAGGAGAAACAGCAGAAATGCCAGGTTTTTATAAAGAAGGAGACTATGATATAGCAGGTTTTGCTGTAGGAATAGCTGATAAAGATGAAATAATAGATGGAAGTAAAATTGAAGTTGGAGATAAGATTATAGGAATAGCTTCTTCAGGAATTCATTCAAATGGTTTCTCTTTAGTAAGAAAGGTATTTACTGATTTAGATATGGAATTTGAAGGAGAAGAAGTTTGGAAAAACCTTATAGTTCCTACAAAGATATATGTAAAACCAGTACTTAAACTTATGGAACAATTTGAAATAAGAGGAATGGCTCATATTACTGGAGGAGGATTTATAGAAAATACTCCAAGAATGTTTAATGGAAGAGAATTAACAGCAGTTATTAAAAAGGATAGCTACAAAGTACCTTCTATATTTGAAAAAATGGTTGAGATGGGTGTAGATAGAGACCATATGTATAATACTTTCAATATGGGTATAGGATTTATGCTTGCTGTTAAAGCAGAAGATGCAGAAAATGTAATAAAGGCACTTAATGAAATGGGAGAACAAGCTTATGAAATAGGTTATGTTACTTCTGGAGGTGAAGGTATTTGTTTAGAATAGCAGTCCTAGTATCAGGAGGAGGAACAGACCTTCAATCTATAATAGATGCAGTAGAAAATAAAGAAATAGACTGTAAAATAGAAATGGTAATAAGCAGTAAAGAGGGAGTTTATTCTCTTGAAAGAGCTAAAAAACATGGAATTGAAAGTCATGTTATTACCAAAAAAGAATATAAAGATAAACAGTCAGATAAAATATTAAGCCTTGTTGATGGAAAAGTTGATTTAATAGTTTTAGCAGGATATTTATCAATATTAGATGGAGAAATATTAGAAAAGTTTAAAAATAGAATAATAAATATTCATCCTTCATTAATACCATCTTTTTGTGGACCTAGCATGTATGGTTTAAAGGTTCATGAAGCAGCTATTAAAAAGGGAGTAAGATTTTCAGGATGTACTGTTCATTTTGTTAATAATGAGGTGGACGGAGGAGCTATTATACTTCAAGAAGCAGTTCCTGTATATTTTGAAGATACCCCAGAAACACTTCAGGCTAGAATTTTAGAAAAAGAGCATATTATACTTCCAAAAGCAGTAAAATTAATCTCTGAAAATAAGGTTAAAATTGTTGATGGAAGAGTTAAGATAATTGATTAAAGGAGGCTTTCTAAGCTATGAAAAAAAGAGCTTTAATAAGCGTATTTTATAAAGAAGGAGTAGTAGAATTTGCTAACTTCTTAGTATCTAAGGGAGTTGAAATAATTTCAACAGGAGGAACTTACAGACACTTAAAAGAAAATGGAGTTCCAGTTATAGAAGTTAATGAAGTAACTAATTTTCCAGAAATGTTAGATGGAAGAGTAAAAACACTTCATCCTCTTATACATGCAGGAATACTTGCTATAAGAGATAATAAAGAACATATGGATACTTTAAAAGAAAGAGATATACAAACTATAGACTATGTAGTTGTAAATCTTTATCCATTCTTTGAAAAGGTAAGAGAAGATTTAACTTTTGAAGAAAAGGTAGAATTTATAGATATTGGAGGTCCTACAATGCTTAGAGCAGCAGCTAAGAACTTCCAAGATGTTGTAGTTATTTCAAACAAAGATGACTATAAAAAGGTTATGGATGAAATTGAAGAAAATGGAGAAGTTTCTTACAAGACAAAGAAAGTATTAGCAGGAAAAGTATTTAACTTAATGAGTGCATACGATGCTGCAATAGCTAACTTTATGCTTGATGGAGAAGAAGAATATCCTGAATATTTATCAGTATCATTTAAGAAAAAGCAAAGCTTAAGATATGGAGAAAACTCTCATCAAAGTGCAGCTTTTTATGGTTCAACAACTATAGATGGAGCTATGAATACTTTTGATGTATTAAATGGTAAAGAATTATCATACAACAACTTTAAGGATATGGATATAGCTTGGAAATGTGCTAATGAATTTGATGAACCAGCTTGCTGTGCATTAAAGCATAATACACCATGTGGAGTAGCTATTGGAGAATCTGCTTATGAAGCTTATACAAAGGCTTATAAAGTTGACCCAACTTCTATATTTGGTGGAATAGTAGCATTTAACAGAAAGGTTGATAAGGCTACAGCAGAAGAAATGGTTAAGATTTTCTTAGAAGTTGTAGCAGCACCTGATTATGATGAAGATGCTTTAGAAGTATTAAAGACAAAGAAAAATTTAAGAGTTTTAAAAATTCATCAAAAACCTCAAGATTCTAGATATATGGTTACTGTAGATGGAGGAATTTTAGTACAAGAAGAAGATAAAAAGCTTATAGATGAAATAAAGGTAGTTACAGAAAA
>ONGV01000171.1 GCA_900317445.1 uncultured Eubacteriales bacterium
TAAATAATTTGAAATAGGCATATATAATGCTATTAAAATAATAATTGCTAAAGTAAATTGTAAAACTGCTTTTTTCCCAGTTTTTTCTTTGATTCCATTTTTAATATTTTTTACTGCACCAATTAAATAATCTAAATGTACTCCTATATGAACACATAACAAACTTAATGAAACCATTGCAGCACCTTTATGAATTGGATAAAAAATCTTTGAATTATTTACTGTTATTGAAGTGAATAAACATTTAGATATTAAAATCCCTGTTACGCCCATAGTTATTACACTTAAAAATATAGCTACACTTAATAAAAACTTTACTTTCTCTCTTGTCTTTATCTTATCACTTGTAAGTCTTTTTCCAATAGCTTTAATCCAATTCATGTTTAATATAATATGAATTATAAAAACAACGAAAATAAAAGTTCCTACTATTTCATGAAATACTAGCCCTGTAAAACTTAGGTTCATTAAAAGAACAAACAATACTCCCATAAACAAATCTACAAACAATTTAAAATAATTTTTCATAACTAATACCTCCTTCTTATATTAATTTTATAAGAAAAAGCTTAAATTAACCTTAAAATTTAATTGTCATTAAATTTTATTTCCAAAAATATGGCTCATACATACCTTTAAGTTTCTTTATCATCTTGTTAGGGTCATCTTCATTAGTAACATTATTTTCAATCCCTTCAATATTTCCAATAGTAGTAACTTCTTCTGCTCCAACCATATTCTTAACATATTCAATCATATTCTTCTTTTCAGCTTTTTTGTTATAAATTTTAATATAAGTATATTCTGGATAATCATCTGAATCATATTTTAAAATTTTATATTTCTCTACATAGCCAAGATTTTTTAAGTCTTTATATGCCTTTTCAATTTTTTCTCTTTTATCAATAATCATCAAATAAGCAACACCATGATTATCTGGAAGCTCTTCTTTCATGTAATTACGATAAGGAGATGACCTTAAGTTATCATAAATTCTTTTTTCTGCATCATTTTTAAATTCTCCATAATAAATAATTACAGAGTCTTCTACTACAACATTAACAAAACAATGAAAATTTCTATTATTAAAGAAACTTATTAACTCCTTAGCTTCTGAATTTTCAATTTCATAAACCTTAAGACATCTATTTTTTTTCACATCAAATAACATAGCACCATTCATAACCACTACTGGTAGCTTTAAATTTATACCATTTATAGCTGACAATAATGCTGCTGGTGGTCTCATAGTGGCTATTGTAAAGTTAGCACCATCTTCTATTATTTGATTTAATTCAAATTTACTGTAAGGTGTTAATTTTTCTTCCATTGTTAATAAAACCTTATCTAATTCTGAAACAAATAAAATATCTTTTCTTTTCTTTCTTGGTATTCTTGCTGTATTAATTAGAAAGGCTAATACTATTCCTATCATTGTATCTAAAACTCTATTAACTACAAAAAAATAAGGATTATCATCTGTGATATGAACTACAACAATGCTTAAAAAAACAACACATGAAAAGTATGATGCATTCTTCTTATTAAAAACAATTGTTGTATAAATAACTGGTATTATAAATAAAGAAATTAATAAAAATCTTATAAATTCACTTTGAAAGCTACCAAAATAATATTCTATAAGTATCATTATCATTCCATAAAAAGCACCAATCATAGTTCCTATTGTTCTTTGAATTGCCTTGCTTTTTGAATCACTAACTTGAGGTTGCATACACCAAAGAACTGAAAGTGCTGTATAAAAAGGTGTTCCATTTTTTCCTCTAAGCAAATAAATTACAAAGCCTAAAAATACTCCAATAGCAGATTTTATTATACGCATTCCTATTGGTGGTAATGTTATTTTTTTATTTTTCAATATTATATCCTCCATTATGTTAATCAAAATTTACTAACGAGTATACACAAAAAGATTTTCTTTTTCAATGAATTGAATATAATAAGATATTATCTTTTTTATATAGCATTTATGACCCTATCAAAATATTAATCTTTTTTAAATTTATTAAGTTATAAATTTAATACCTTATAATTATTATGTGTTATACTAATTTATAAAAATCATATTTTTTTAGGTTGGTGATAAAATGAATAAAAAATTATTTTTATCTATTATTACAATTTTCTTATCATTTATTTATATAGGTTGCTCTAAAGGAACAAATAATAATTATCAAAATGATACTACTACTCCTTCAAGTAAAACTGTTAGCAATAATTCTCTTAATAAAAATGAATCAAAAATTCCAAAAGATTATATTGATAATGGAATTTTTTCTGATTATTATGATGAAGCTTATGAAAAGCTTAAATCCATGACCTTAGAAGAAAAGATAGGACAATTAATTTTTGCAAGATGTCCTTCTGAAAATGCTGAAAGTATAATTTCTAAATACCAATTTGGAGGAATTGTTTTATTTGGTTCAGATACAGAAGGAAAAACTAAAGAACAACTTCAACAAGATATAGCTTCTCTACAAAATGCTTCAAAAATTCCTATGCTTATAGCAGTTGATGAAGAAGGTGGAACAGTTGTAAGAGTTAGCAGTAATCCAAACTTAAGAAGTGAAAAATTTAAATCACCTCAAGAGCTTTTTGCAGAAGGTGGGTTTGAAAAAATAGCTTCAGATACAAAAGAAAAATGTGAACTTTTAAATTCTTTAGGAATTAACGTGAACTTAGCACCAGTTGCTGATGTTTCTACAGACCCTAATGATTTTATTTATAAAAGAAGCTTTGGACAAGATGCAGAAAAAACTGCTGATTTTGTTGAGACAGTTATAAAAACTTCTTCTGAAAATAATATTTCAAGTGTATTAAAGCACTTTCCAGGCTATGGAAATAATGTAGATACTCATACTGGAATAGCAATTGATGATAGAGATTATTCAAACTTTGAAGCTTCTGACTTTATTCCATTTAAAAGAGGGATAGATTCTAAAGTTCAAGGAATATTAGTTTCACATAACATTGTAAAATCTATGGATGAAAATTATCCAGCCTCTCTATCCCCTTCAGTTCATGATATTTTGAGGAATAAATTAGGCTTTACTGGTGTTATTATGACAGATGACCTTGCAATGGATGCAATAAGCCTTTATACAAATGGTCAAGATGCTGCAAGTTTTAGCTATTCTTGCAGGAAATGATATTCTTATTTTAAGTGATTATGAAACAAGCTATAATAACCTATTATCAGCTGCAAAAAATGGTCAATTAGATTTATCCATTATAGATAAA
>ONGV01000232.1 GCA_900317445.1 uncultured Eubacteriales bacterium
AGAAAGTTATAACAATGAAGAGCTTGATGTAAAAATAAAGCATACATTAAATGTAGATGAAAAGAAGAGAATAGGAAAGTTTGCAGCTTCACTAATAGAAGAAGGTGATTTCATATATATAGATGCAGGAACTTCCACAGAACTTATGATTGATTATATTAATGAAAAAAAAGCAATATATGTAACTAATGGAATTGTACATGCAAAAAAGCTTGTTCAAAAAGGATTAGAAGCGTTTATTTTAGGAGGACAGATTAAACTTTCTACAGAAGCAATAATAGGTATTGAAGCAGTAAACAACATAAGAAAATATAATTTTACAAAATGTTTTGTTGGAACAAATGGCATAGACTTAAAGGCAAAATTTACAACTCCAGATGTTAACGAAGCACTTCTTAAAAATGAAGCAATGAATAGAAGTAAAAAGGTATATGTTTTATCAGATGTTTCAAAATTTAATAAGATATCATCTATAACTTTTGGAAATTTGGATAAAACTATAATTATTACAACTAAAGTAAATGAAAAAAAATTTATGAATAATAAAAATATTGTGGAGGTAGATAACTTATGATTTATACAGTAACATTTAATCCTTCATTAGATTATATAGTGAAGGTTGATAATTTTAAATTAGGGGCTGTAAATAGAACAACAAGAGAAGATATTTATGCAGGAGGAAAAGGAATTAATGTATCAATAGTTCTTAGCAATCTAGGTTATGAAAGTAAAGCATTAGGCTTTATAGCAGGTTTTACAGGAGAAGAAATAAAGAAGAGAGTTAGTGAAAATGGAATTTATTCAGAATTTATTAAACTTAATGAAGGTCTTTCAAGAATAAATGTAAAAATGAAATCTAATGAGGAAAGTGAAATAAATGGAAATGGTCCTAATATAACAAAGGAAGCTTTAGATGAACTTTTTTCAAAACTTAATGCTTTAGAAAGTGGAGATATTTTAGTTTTGGCAGGAAGCATACCATCTTCTCTTCCACCAGATATATATGAAAAAATAATGGCTTTTCTTAAGGATAAAAATATAAAAATAGTAGTAGATGCAACAAAGGATTTACTTTTAAATGTTTTAAAATACAAACCATTTTTAATTAAACCTAATAATCATGAACTTGGTGAAATGTTTAATGTAGAGCTTAAAAATGATGATGAAATAATTCATTATGGCAAAAAGCTTTTAGATATGGGAGCCAAAAATGTACTTATATCAATGGCTGGTGATGGTGCAATATTCTTATCAGAAAATGGAGAAATATTTAAAAGTGGTGTACCAAAGGGAGTAGTTAAAAATTCTGTAGGTGCAGGAGATTCTATGGTAGCTGGATTTATAGCAGGATATTTAAAAGAAAATGATTTAAACAAGGCTTTTAAAATGGGAGTTGCCACAGGAAGTGCTAGTGCTTTTTCAGAAGAACTTGCAAAAAAATGTGAAGTAGAAAATTTATTAAAGGAATTATAGTAAGTAATTTTTGGATTAAAATATTAAAAAGAATTAATTTTTAAAGGAGGAATTAATATGAGAATTACAGATTTATTAAAAAAACAAGGAATAGCTTTAAATGCCAAAGTTTCTTCAAAAGATGAAGCTATAGATAAATTAGTTGATTTGATGGATGCTTCTGGGAATTTAAATGATAAAAAAGAATATAAAAATAAGGTCCTTGAAAGAGAATCCTTAAGCACAACAGGAATAGGAGATGGAATTGCTATTCCACATGCTAAAACAAAAGCAGTAAAGAATCCAGGTCTTAGTTCAATGGTAGTGCCTGATGGAGTTGATTATGATTCTTTAGATGGAGCTCCTGCAAAATTATTTTTCATGATAGCAGCTCCAGAATCTGCAAATAATCTTCATCTTGAGGTTTTAGCAAGATTATCTACAATTCTTATGGATGAAAGTTTTAGAGAAAGTTTAATAAATGCAAAAAGTAAGGAAGAATATTTAAAGCTTATTGATGATAAGGAAACAGAAAAATTCCCAGATGAACCAAGAGAAACAGAAAAACCAAAAGAAGGTTACAGAGTTTTGGCAGTTACAGCTTGTCCAACAGGTATTGCTCATACTTATATGGCAGCAGAAAGCCTTGAAAATAAAGGAAAAGAAATGGGAATTTCAATAAAGGTTGAAACAAATGGTTCTGGAGGAGCTAAGAATGTTTTAACTAAAAAAGAAATTGAGGAATGTGAATGTATAATAGTTGCAGCAGATAAAAAGGTTGAAATGAATAGATTTGATGGCAAGAGAGTTATTCAAACTAAGGTTGCTAATGGAATACATAAAGCAGAAGAACTTATAAATGAAGCAATAAGTGGAAAGGCTCCAATTTATCATGCAGATTCAAAATCTTCAGGAGGAAGTAATGAAGATGGATTTCAAGAAAAAGAAAGCCTAGGAAGAAAATTTTATAAAGATTTAATGAATGGTGTATCTAATATGCTTCCATTTGTTATTGGTGGAGGAATATTAATAGCTCTTGCTTTCTTATTAGATGATTATAGTATTGACCCAAGTAATTTTGGTAAAAATACTCCTCTTGCAGCTTTCTTTAAAACAATAGGGGACACTGCATTTGGATTTATGCTTCCAATATTAGCTGGATTTATTGCAATGAGTATTGGTGACAGACCAGCTTTAGCCGTTGGTTTTGTTGGAGGAGCTTTAGCAAATAGTGGAGGTTCAGGATTTTTAGGAGCATTACTTGCAGGTTTTATAGCAGGATATCTTGTTTTAGGTCTTAAAAAGTTATTTGATTATTTACCAGATAGTTTAGAAGGTTTAAAACCAACATTACTTTACCCAGTGTTTGGAATATTATTAATTGGTGTAATTATAACATATATAGTAAACCCTCCAGTTGGAGCTTTAAATAACTTAATGACAAATGCACTTAACTCAATGGGAGAAAGTAGTAGTGTAGTTTTAGGATTAATCTTAGGTGGAATGATGTCAATAGATATGGGTGGTCCATTTAATAAAGCAGCTTATGTATTTGGTACAGCATCATTAACTTCAGGAAACTATGTTATAATGGCTTCTGTAATGGCAGGAGGAATGGTTCCACCACTAGCAATAGCTTTATGTACAACATTCTTTAAAAAGAAATTTACAGAAAATGAAAGAAAATCAGGAATAACAAATTATATTATGGGACTATCATTTATAACAGAAGGTGCAATTCCATTTGCAGCTTCAGACCCAGCAAGAGTAATTCCTTCTTGTGTAGTAGGTTCAGCAATAGCAGGAGGATTAACAGCATTATTTGGATGTACATTAAGAGCACCTCATGGAGGAATATTTGTTACTCCAGTTATAGGAAATCCATTTGGATTTTTAGCAGCAATTGCAATTGGTTCTGTTGTAGGAATGATATTACTTGCATTATTAAAGAAAGATGTTAAAGAAGCATAAAAGTTAAATATACCCTCTAAAAATATATAAAAAGTTATGGCATTAAGAAGAAAAATAATTATATAAAATTTCTTTTTGCCATAACTTTATTTTTATCCATAGAAAAATAAACATAATAATATTAATATATTAAAAAAACATTTACATTGAATAAATGTCTAATAAATGATAAAATTATATTAGTAAAATTACTTAAAGTAATGAGGCTAAAATGTGGGAGGATAGTAAGATAATGAACAAATTAGAAAAAATATTTGAAGAAGCAATAAAAGAACCAGGAAAAAGAATAGAATTTTATAAAACACTATTAGAGGAAAAGGTATGTGCTATAGTTCCTATAGATAGTGATGAGGATATAAAAGATGGAAAATATGTTAAGGATAACAAAGTAAGACTTCTTACATTAAAAAACCAAAATGGAGTGGAATTTTTCCCTGTTTTCACAAGTGTTGAAGAAATAAGAAAAGCATTTCCAGAACATAATGTAGGATATGTAGAAGGACCAGGAAAGTGGTATTTTAATTTAGTAAGAGGAAAAAATGTTATATTAAATCCATTTTCAGAAAATGCTAAACCTTTTGTTCCTCAAGAAATTGAAGACATGCTTAATGGCAACTTATTTGATGTTAAAAAGACAGCTATAAATAAAGACCAGCAAATTATGATAGGAAAACCAAGAGTTTATCCAGAAAAACTTGTAAATGCATTAAAATCT
>ONGV01000048.1 GCA_900317445.1 uncultured Eubacteriales bacterium
AAAGGAAATTCTTAAACTTGTTTCTTTTATTAAGCTTTATCATTAACTTAGCAAGTTATCCACAGTTTTCAAAATATATAATTTCCTCATAGAATAAAAAAAATCCTCACAAGAACTATAAAAGTTCCTATGAGGATTAAAGAAATAATCTTTTATATTAAATTATGCTTTTTTAATGAATTTTTTAATGTTTCTAGATTTTTTTCTGTCATTTCGCTTAATGGCATTCTTAATTTTCCTACATTATAGCCCATAAGTCTTAATGCAGTTTTTACTGGAATTGGATTTACCTCTACAAATAAAGCATTTATTAAATCACAAAGTTTTATTTGAAGTTCTGCACTTTCTTTTACTTTTCCTTCAAAGTATAACTTACATATATCGCTTGTTTCTTTTGGCATTACATTTGATAATACTGATATTACTCCTGCTCCTCCAAGAGATAATATTGGAACTATTTGGTCATCATTTCCTGAATATATAGCTAAATCATCTCCACATAATGCTCTCGTCTTAAGAAGAGTAGATAAATCTCCACTTGCTTCCTTTGCTGCTACAATATTCTTATGCTTTGATAAAGCTAAATAAGTTTCAGGTGCTATATTAACTCCTGTTCTTGATGGTACATTATAAAGTATTATTGGAGTATTTACTCTATCTGCTATATAAGTATAATGCTCAATTAATCCTTTTTGAGTAGCTTTATTATAATATGGAGTAACTATTAAAAGTCCATCAACTCCAACACTTTCAGCATATTGTGATAATTGAACTGCATATTCTGTATCATTAGAGCCTGTTCCTGCAATTACTGGTATTCTCTTATTTACATATTCTACTGTATGTTTTATTGCTTTTTTATGTTCTTCATCTGATAAAGTTGATGATTCACCTGTTGTTCCTGTTATTACGATAGCATTTGTTCCATTTTCAATATTAAAATCTATAAGTCTATTTAATTCTTCATAATCTATTTCGTTATTATCTTTAAATGGTGTTACCATTGCTACTGCTGCACCTTTAAAAATTAAATCCTTCATATTTTACTCCCCCTTGTTAGTTTTATTTTAAAGTCTTATTTTTTATAACTTACTTATTATTATATTCTATTTATTTAATATTTCAAAGTGGAAAATAAACATTTTAAATACTATTTAATTCTTTAAGTTGTTTTAATAATTCATTATACTTTTCATTAAGCTGATTTTTTATATCTTCATTTTTTTCTACTGCTAATAAAGATATAACTTCTGAAATCTTATTTTCTATAATCATTTTTTCTATTAATTTTTAACTTAAATTCTTTCACATATTCATTAATGTTTTTTTCTTTTATTGTTACTACAAGTATTTCTAAGCCTAATAAAAATATATGAAAATTAAATTTTTCAAGAGGTTCAAAAAGTAAAGCTAAAGATAAAATAATTTTTAATCCAGCAAATACTGATAATAAAAGATATTTTTCTTTTTTACTTCTTTTTATTAAAATATTTTCTATTTCTTCATTAACTTCCTGTAGTCCTAACAACCCCCAAGTAATTCCCATTAAAGGAATTGTACTTTCTTGTTCTCCTAGCACAAAACAAATTCCCATAATAAATAAAATCAAAGAAGAAGCTTTATTTTTATATGTAATCAAATAACGTTTTTCTTTAATAACAAATATAGTATCTGTAATACTTGTAAGTACCATAATACTACCTAATATAGTTGGGAGCCATTTTGCTATTATTTCTGGCATAATAATACATAGCAGTCCTACAATTGGAAGTAGTAACCAATAATATTTTTCTATACTTTTCATTATTTTATATTGCTACTTAAAATGTAATCAAATATAAACATTTTAAGAATTTTACTGTTTCAACCTATCTGCTTTTGCTAATGAATAATTTCAAAGCTACTTACATTTGGTATGATACTCCACAGTCGTAAATTCCCCACTAGCCATGGGTACATATCTATAAAACTTTTTTATGCTATTTTATAGATTTTAGCATCTCTTAAATTAAGACTTGCATTATAATCTCTATCTTCAATATACCCACAAT
>ONGV01000037.1 GCA_900317445.1 uncultured Eubacteriales bacterium
AATTTAAAATAATAAGAATATATTTTTAGCTTTTTAATATAATATATTGCAGAGTAATTATAGGATTATTTCTATGAAATATGTTATTTTTTTAATTCTAATAGTATGTATTATTTTTATAGTTATTTCCTTTGATAAAAAGGTAGCTATCTTAAAAAAGCAATTGTTAGTTGCAAATAATCAAAATACTTCATTAAGAGTTAAAATAGCTAATTGTTCTTCACCTGGAGAATATGTTGAAATAAAGTATCTTATATGTACAACCAATACAGGACTTATAAATAGTAATTGTAATGTGTTTATTGCACCTTTAAGAAATTCTTGTGTTTTAAATAAATCTCCTGTTAAAATGGAAGTTAAGCTTTTAGATAAAGCACAAATTAGAGGAGAAAATTGGTACTATGTTTCTCTTCCTTTAGATTCTAATATTAATTCTAGAGGTTGGGTAAATGAAAATGATTTTGTTTCTTTCTATAATAGTTCTACTAATATTGTTAAAAATTTTTAAAACAAAAAGCTATTGCACAATTATACAAACATAATATATTGATTTATATTATGTTTGTATTTTTATGTAATAGCTCTTTTTGTTAATGTAACTCAAAGAATATCATATAAACTAAATAAAAAACTATAATTAAAATTAATGGCACATTAATTATTCTTTCTTCATCATTTTTTTCTATCTCAATTTGCTTTTTATATCCTTCAACATCTCTTTTTATATTCCATTTTTCAAGGACTTTAATTAAAGCGTATACAATTGGAATAAAGCAACATCCTATAGCTACCCACACTTTAGCTATCATTAAGTTTTCCTGAAATGTTGTTGTGCTAGACTCTTGAAATGCTTGTTGCACATAAGAATTACCCATAATTTTTATCATTATTTGTTGAAGTGCAAGGCTTGAACCATTTATTAAAAAGTGTATTATCATTGATGAAAATATACTATTAGTAACCCTTACAACATAAGCAACTATAAAACCCATTACTGCTGCATATAAAAATTGTTGGGCATCTAAATGAAAAATTCCAAAAAACAACCCTACCATTATAGCAGCTTTCATCTTACTTTTATTATTATATCCAGATAAAACTACTCCTCTTAATGTTACTTCTTCTGTTATAGCAGGCATTATTGCTATAACAAGAGTTAAAATTATCACTGATGTATCAGATACTTCATACATAAAATTTCCTATTTCGTTTTTAAAAAATAATAAACTTATAGATGAACATGCAGTCATAATTGGTTGGCACATAAATGCAATAATAATAACTATAAGTAAATCCTTTAAAGGAAGTATGTTTAATCTAAATAGTTCCTTAGGATTACTCTTAGTAACAATTGTATATATAATTGCTGGTATTAAAAATATTGTAATATGACTTATGGCTAAAGCTAACAAAGGATTTGTTATTCTAAGTAAAGAATATACAGGGTATAAAATAAACTTAGGAACAAATATAGATAATAACATTATTATTAAAAAATATAAATTGCTCTTATAGATTTTATTCATCTCTTTCTCCATTCTAATTTTTTTATTTTGGCAATAGTTTATTTGTGAATATTTTTTTTAGAATTGGGGATAATTATTAATGAAGCGATATGCTTTTGTAATCGCCTCTCCCCCATTTTATTTATATATGATGTTGAATCCCCTCTAAAGTTAAACGAAGAGGGGATTCTTCATTAATACATTATTTTTCTTCTTACTATATCTAAAGCCCTTACTGTTGCTTTAGTTCTTACTGCCTGCCTATTTCCATTAAAAACATTTTTATAAACAAAAATTTCACCCTTATAATAAAGTCCTATATATACTAATCCTACAGGCTTTTCTTCAGTTCCTCCACCTGGTCCTGCAATTCCTGTGGTAACTACTGCAATATCTGAACCTGTTCTCTTTGCCATTCCCTCTGCCATTTCTCTAGCTGTTTCTTCACTTACTGCTCCATATTTTTTAAGAGTTTCTTCTTTTACATTTAAAGTTCTAACCTTTGCTTCATTAGCATAAGTAACAGCACCTTCTAAAAATACATCAGATATTCCTGAAATAGAAACCAATCTACTTGCTATCATTCCACCAGTACAAGATTCTGCTGTAGAAATTTTTAAATTATTTTTTATTAAAAGGTCTCCAACTACCTTTTCTATTGTAGTATCTTCACCTTCTCCATAAACATCTTCACCTAATATTTCCTTAACCTGATTTTTAACAGGTTCTATAAGATTTAATGCTTCCTCTTCACTTTCAGCCTTTGCAGTAATTCTAAAAATTACATCCTCTTCTTTTGCATATGGTGCTACAGTTGGATTAACTCCATTTTCTATGAATTTCTTTAACTTTTCAGCTGCCATACTTTCACCTATTCCAAGAACTCTTATAACCTTAGATTCAATTATTCCATCACCTTTTTTAATTAAGTATGGCTTTACATAATTTAAATACATAGGTTTCATTTCCTTTGGTGGACCAGGAAGAATTACTATATACTTATTATTTTTTTCTAAAATAGCTCCTGGTGCGGTACCATTTGGATTTGGAAGAACTATAGCTTCTTTTGGGAAATATACTTGTTTATAATTGCTTTCTACAATTTTTCTACCCATTCTTGAAAAATATTCTTCTAAAGCTTTTAAAGATTCTTCATGTAATTCTAAATCCATATTAAAAAATTTACATGCAGTTTCTTTAGTTAAATCATCTTTTGTTGGTCCAAGGCCTCCTGTTGTAATAACCATATCACTTCTTTTTAAAGCTTCTTCTAAAATTCCTAAAAGTCTATCTTCATTATCCCCTATAACTTCCTGTCTATAAACCTCTATGCCTATATATGCAAGTTCTTTAGCTAAAAATTGTGTATTTGTATTTACTATATCACCTAATAATATTTCAGTACCTACTGATATTATTTCTGCTCTCATTTTATCATCCCTTTCTTTTTATCTATTCATATTATATCATAACAATTTTTATAATAAACTTGGTTTATATATATGCAAAAAGGACTGCTTATAATGAACCTTTTCCATTAAAAAGTAGCCTTTATATAATAATTACCATCCTAATTTAATATCTTCATTAAAATGACTTCCATCATTTATAAATTCAAATTTAAATTCACCATTATCTGAAATAACCTTACTTAAAGTTACTTGCCCCATTATATCTTCAAAAAAGCCTTCATTTTTTCTAAAATAATTTACAATAGCCTTTAAAGCCATACCATGAGAAACTATAAGAATTTTTTTATTATCAGATTTTGCTAATATTTTATCTAAAGCTATTCCTACTCTTTTATAAAGTTCTTCTAATGTTTCACCTTTAGGACATCTTATATTCATTTCACCTTTAAATATGTTTGAAATTTCATAACCTCTTCCTTCTTTTAATAATTCTTCTTCTGTATATCCTTCATATTCTCCAAAGCTTAATTCTCTTAAGCCCTCTTCACATATAACATCTATGTTTTTATCACCTTTTAATATTAATGCAGTTTCATAAGCTCTTTTTATAGGACTTGTATATATACAATCTAAATCTATTGACTTTAATCTCTCACTTAAAATTTTAGCTCTTTCTATGCCCTCCTCTGTTAATTCTGAATTGCCACTTCCTTGTAACCTTTTAGTTAAATTCCAAACAGTTTGTCCATGTCTTGTTAAATAAATTTCAGTCAAAAAAAATCTCCCCCTAATTAGTATATTATTTTATTATTATATTACATTTTAAATGTATTTATATAATAAATTCCTTCACTTTCATATCCTTGTTCATAAATAAAAAATCCAAATCTCTTAAGCATTGAATTTATTATTCCAATTTCACTATCATTACTTTTTTCTAAAGTTATTCTAAATCTATCATTTTTATCTATCATTCCAAAATAATCATGAATATTGCTATATTCACTTAATCCTATACAACCCTTAATATCCATTTTATAATCAGACATCCATATATCTCCTTTGTTAGTATTTCAATTTTATATTTTCCAATAATAAAAAATTTTATTCATATTTTTTTCTCCTTAGATGTATCCCCTAATAAAAAAAATAAGAGCTGTATAATAAAAATATATTATTTACAGCTCTTTAAATTATTATTTACTATTTTCAATTATCTTGCTAGCTTCATTAGGTGGAACCTCTTCATATCTTTCAAAGGTCATATCAAAATTTCCTCTTCCTTGAGTTATTGACCTTAAATCAGTAGCATACTTAAACATCTCTGCCATAGGAACTTCCACTATTACCTTTTGATTAACTTCTCCTTCTGGTTCCATTCCTATAACTCTTCCTCTTTTTTTATTTATATCTGTAATTATATCCCCCATATAATCATTAGGAACTACTATTTCTGCGTGCATTATAGGCTCTAATAATATTGGATTTGCTTCTTCCATACCCTTTTTATATGCAAGTGATGCTGCTACTTTAAATGCCATTTCAGAAGAATCAACTGGATGATAAGAACCATCATGTAAAGTAGCCTTTAAACCAATAACAGGATATCCAGCAAGAACTCCTTTATTCATACATTCTTTTAATCCTTTTTCAACTGCTGGTATAAAGTTTCTAGGAACAACTCCTCCTACTACCTTATCTACAAATTCTAAATCTTGCTCTCCATCATTTCTAGCTTCAAATAATATTTTTACATCTCCATATTGACCATGTCCACCAGATTGCTTTTTATGCTTGCCTTGAACATCTGCTTTTCCTTTTATAGTTTCTCTATATGGAACTTTTGGAACTTGTAAATTAACATCTACACCAAATTTAGATTTTAATTTAGATGCAACTACTTCTAGGTGAGTTTCTCCTAAACCAGATATTATTATTTCTGCATTTTCAGTATCTCTTGATAATGATAAAACAGGATCTTCTTCTAATAATTTAGTCATTCCTAAGGATATCTTTTCTTCATCCCCTTTATTTTTAGGAACTGCAACCATTGATAAATTAGCCTTAGGGAAATTTATTTTATCAAATATAACTTTAAAATTACCATCACACAAAGTATCTCCTGTAGAAGTGTATTGTAATTTAGCTACAGCTCCTATATCCCCTGCAACTATTTCTTTTGTAGGAATTTGATTTTTTCCTCTCATAAAAAATACATTTGCAAGTTTTTCAGGTTTATCTTTATTTGAATTTATAACATCAACTTCACCATTTAATTTTCCTGTTATAACTCTAAATAATGAAATTTTACCTACAAAAGGGTCAGCTATTGTTTTAAATACAAAGGCTGAGAAAGGATCATTTTCATTTAATTTTAAAAATACCTCTTCCTTTGTACTTAAATTCTTTGCTTTTTGTGGAATTGCATATTTAGGTGAAGGGAAACATTCAACTATATCTTCAAGCAAAGTATTAATACCTATTGCTTTACTAGCAGAACCACACATTACTGGTGCAATATCACCTGATGTACATCCATTTATTAATCCTTCATAAATTTCTAAATCAGTTATTTCTTCATCATTAAAATATTTATCAAGTAAAACCTCATCAGTTTCAGCAACTGCTTCAGTTATCATTTTCTTACATTCATCTATTTTATCTACTAATTCAGGTGGAATTTCACCTACTTCCATTTTTTTAGTTTTAGGATTATAAATACGTGCTCTCTTTGTTATAACGTTTACAACCCCTTTAAAGTTATCTTGCTCTCCAATTGGATATTGAATAGGTACTGCACATTTACCAAAATGTTCTTTAATATCAGCTAAAACTTTTTCAAAGCTAGAATTTTCTCTATCTAATTTATTTATAAAAAAAGTTCTTGGAAGTTTTATTTTATTACAATAATCCCATGCTTTTTCTGTACCAACTTGAACTCCTGATACTCCACATACAGTAATTATTGCTGTATCTACAGCTCTCATACCTTCAATACACTCACCTAAAAAGTCAAAATATCCTGGAGTATCTACCACATTAATTTTAATTTTTTGGAATTCAAATGGTAAAATAGAAGTAGATAATGATATTTTTCTTTTTTTCTCTTCTGCATCAAAATCTGATGTAGTTGTTCCTTCGTCAACAACACCTAACCTATCTATTGTATCAGAGCAAAATAATAATGCTTCTGCTAAAGAAGTTTTTCCAACTGCACTATGTCCTAAAATTCCTATATTTCTAAGATTGTTCATATTATAATCCTTAATCATAATCTAACGCCAAAACATTAAGTTTACTTAAGCTTTGACTTTCACCTACCTTTCTCCTCATTTATTTAATATTTTATTAAATATTATGTTCCTTTAAGTTCTTTTAGTCCTATAAATTCTTACCCTATATAATATTCTATATTAATTTTGAAAATCCTCTAAATTTTCTGAATTTTATAAACAAAAAAGTGAATCTTATTTTAAAAGATTCACAGTTAATTAAAATTTCCATTTTTATGTAGTTTGGTGTGGTGGAGTACAAGAATCTCCTATGATTAAATTAGCTTCAAATGTATATTGAGGTTTGTAAGCTTTTCCTTCTATCATTTCAATAATAAATTGTGCTGCCTTCTTTCCAAGTTCAGCCTTAGGATGGGGAATATTAGTTATGGTATAATCTAAAGAAGAAAGTATTTCTGAATTATCAAAACTAACTATTGATAAATCTTTTACAGGTGCTATATTTAGTTCTTTACATATTTTTATTGTATTAATTGTAATTTCATCATTATAACATACTATAGCTGTGGGTTTATCCTTTTTAGACAATACTTTATATAAAAAATCATAACTATTTTTATTTTCTGTAGTAAATTCTGAAATCATAGTTTCATCAAACTCTATATTATTAGATTCCAAAGCTTTAATATATCCATTTCTACGATTTATTCCCTGAATATCATCTGTTTTAAATATTCCAGCTATTTTTTTATGTCCAAGACTAATAAGATAGTTAGTCAATTTATAACCTCCACTAAAATCATCAACATCTACATAAGCTGTTTCTAAATCTTGAAAATGTGAGTTAATTGTAACAAATTTTATTCCTAGTTCATTTAACTTTTTTGAATATATATTATGAATTTTATTAATTGAACTTTGTGCAGGTTCTACTATCATACCATCAACCTTGCTAGTTACTACATCAGCAAAGAACTTTTTTTCATTTTCTTCTTTGTTTTCACTATTTACTAATATCATATTATAATTATTTATTCTTAATTCCTTTTCTATTCCTTCTATAATTTTAGGAAAAATATATTCAGATATAGAAGTTATAAAAACAACAATATTTTTTCTTCTATGTTCATCTTTTACTTTATTTGAGTAAAAACTTCCCATACCTTTTATTTTATAAATCCACCCTTCTTTTTCAAGATAACTTAATGCCTGTCTAATGGTATGTCTGCTTACACCAAACATTTTACACATTTCATTTTCAGATGGTAATTGTTCTTCAGGCAACACCTTTTTCTCTTTAATAAGATTAATATAATAATTTTCTATATATTCATGTTTAGTTTTATCGTTTTCCATATGGACATCCTCCGTTAAAGAGTTTTTAAACCCTTTATAAACATTATATTTACTTATATCTTTAATATTATTTTTAATGTTTCAAAGATTTCTTCTTTTTTATACTCTCATATATAAATATAATACCTGCTCCTATAATTCCACCTATACTATCAATAAATACATCTCTTACCATTCCTGATCTTCCTGGAACAAATAACTGATGTATTTCATCTGTACTTGCATATAAAACCATACACATTAATGCAATTATTTTTGATTTTTTAGCATTAGAGTATAATGTGACTACTCTAAAAATTAAAATATATAATATCATATATTCTGTAACATGTGCTGTTTTTCTTACAATAAAGCTAGCTATGTTTTTTATACTTTCATTTAACTGAAGCCCAAAAAAGTTTAATATATTTAATACCAAATCACTTTGTTCTTGTGATTCACTTCCAGAACGGCTAGACATATAAAAGATAAAGCACATCCATAATACAAGCATTGTCCATCTTAATATATACTTCTTCTTGTTAACCATTTTTTCTCCTTTCTTTTTTAATTTTCATATTTTCTATTTTTCATCATTTTAACATATTGTAAAATTATTATATTACATTTTCTATCTTTGCTCTACTATATATTTATTTATATATGCTATAGATTCTTCTAACATTTCTTGTGCTCTTTCCACTTGTTCTACTTTTATTTCTAAATTACAAATTCTTTGTTCTACCTGACACATTAATTCTCTTATATCATGTAATAATTTTCCTTCATAAGAAACTTGAACTCCATCAGCATCCATATAAACTTTTTCTGGAGGAGCTCCACATTGAGTACATTTTGCATATAATCCTTCACCTTTAGAACCATAAAATAATTTAAATATATTATTATTACATTGAGAACAACTAGGTAACATGATGAAGTCTTCTTTATTTATATCAAAATAATAAACACTACCACATTCTTTACAAGTAGCCTTCAATCTATTATCTATAGTCTCAATATAAAATTTATTTCCTGAACATTTATCTTTAGTACATACTACTGTTCTAATCATAAAAATTTACCCTCCTTAGGCTTCTAAAGATATCATCTTATCTATTTTTATGCTTAGTTTATATGCACTATTCTATCATTTTTATAAAATTATTTTATAAAAAAAGAGTCATGATTTTCATCATGACTCTTTGGTGGAGATAAAGGGATTCGAACCCTTGACCCCCTGCGTGCAAGGCAGGTGCTCTCCCAGCTGAGCTATACCCCCAAAAATG
>ONGV01000089.1 GCA_900317445.1 uncultured Eubacteriales bacterium
AAAAACATATAAAGCTAAAAGAGATTCAAGAAGAGCTCAAACTATGAAAATGAGCATACCTGGAATAGTTGAATGTCCACAATGTCACGAAATGAAGCTTGCTCATAGAGTATGTAAGAAATGTGGTTACTATAAGGGTAAAGAAGTAGTAGCTACTGAAGAATAAAATCTTAAAAGGGTTACTTAAGAATAAAGAAAGTCATGTTTTCTGACTTTCTTTTCTTTATATACAAGTAAAAAAGGAGAGTTAAGTAATATGAAGATAGCTATAGATGGAATGGGTGGAGATAATGCACCACAGGCTGTTATTGAAGGTGTTGTTCAAGCTTTAAAAGAGTATGAAGATATAAACTTATATATAACAGGTCCAAAAGATGAAATAGAAAAAGAACTTTCTAAATATACTTATCCTAAAGATAGAGTAACTGTAGTTCATACAAGTGAGGTTATTTCACCAAATGAACATCCAGTTATGGCTATAAGAAAAAAGAAGGATTCAAGCATTGTAAAAGCGCTTAATCTTGTAAAAGATGGTGAATGTGAAGCTATAATATCAGGAGGAAGTACAGGAGCCTTTTTAGCTGGATGTACTTTTATAGTTGGAAGAATTAAAGGGATAGAAAGACCAGCATTAGCACCTATAATGCCAGGAAGAAATGGGAAATTTATGATTGTAGATGTTGGAGCAAATGTAGATTGTAAGCCTCAATATTTAATTCAATTTGCTCATATGGGTAAAATCTACTATGAAGGAATGTTTAATACTAAAAATACCTCAATAGGACTTATTAACATTGGAGCAGAAGAAGAAAAGGGAAATGAACTTACTAAAGCTACATATAAGCTTTTAAAAGAAGAAAATTTTAATTTTGTTGGAAATGTTGAACCAAGAGATATTCCAAAGGGAGAAGTAAATGTTTTAGTAGCAGACGGCTTTGTTGGAAATACTGCATTAAAGATGTATGAAGGGTCAGCATCTAATATATTAGGAATGATAAAGGATGAAATATATTCCTCTTCAATAATGTCAAAGCTTGGAGCAGCACTTTTAAAACCTGTATTTAAAAGTCTTAAAGTAAGATTTGACTATAAGGAAGTAGGTGGAGCACCATTTTTAGGGGTAAATGGAATTTGTATTAAAGCCCATGGAAGCTCTGATGGAAAAGCTTTTAAAAATGCAATTAGACAAACTAAGCTTTTTAAAGAAAATGATATATTGAATAAGATAAAAGAAGAATTTAAAGAAAGATAAATATAGACAAGATACTTATATAATAATTAACTTTAAAATATTAACAAATAAAAGCATATTTTATTATAAACTTATATTGACGAATAAATATTTATATAATATTATCTAAATGTGATGTTTTAGTTTTGGGAGGTGAATAAAATGTTTGAAAAGATTAAGGAAATTATAGCTGATAAGTTAAGTGTTGATCCAGAAAGCATTACTTTAGAGGCATCATTTATAGATGATTTAAATGCGGATTCTTTAGACATTGTTGAATTAATAATGGCTTTAGAAGATGAATTAGAAATGGAAATTCCTGATGAAGATGTAGAAGGCTTTAAAACAGTAGGAGACGTAGTTAACTATGTAAAAGCTCATCATGAGGAATAAAAAAATCCCGCGTTTAATATGCGGGATTTTATTTATAAAAATAAATAGTTTATTCTTGAATTTATTAGAAATCTAAAAATTGAAGAATAAACTTTTCTAAGGAGAAGTATTATGAATAAATTTAAATTAAATGAGGTACAGGAAATATTAAAGGTTAAATTTAAAAATCCTGACCTTATAAAAACGGCTTTAACCCATAGTTCCTATGCAAAACAAATTAAGGGAGCTCAATATAATGAAAGACTTGAATTTTTAGGAGATTCAGTTCTTCAACTTACTATAACAGAATATTTATTTCTTAATTATAAGCACAAAGCAGAAGGAGAATTAACTAAAATAAGAAGTTTAATAGTTTGCGAAAATTCTCTTTATGAAGTAGCTCAAAAATTAAATCTATCCTCATTTATGCTTATGAGTAAAGGTGAAGAACTTACAGGAGGAAGAGAAAGGGTTTCTATTCAAGCAGATTCAGTAGAGGCTGTTATAGCAGCTATATACTTAGATAATGGATTAGAAAAAGCTAAGGAATTTATATTTAATAATTTTAGTGATATTATTAAAAAGGCAATAAATAATAAAATAGTACTAGACTTTAAAACTAAACTTCAAGAATATCTTCAAAAAGATGGAGAGGTGGAAATTAAATATGAACTTGCAAAATTTGAAGGACCACCTCATAGAAGAAAATTTTTTGTTGAAGTTTATGTAGAAGATAAATTTATGGGAAGAGGTCATGGATTTAGTAAAAAAGAAGCTGAACAAAACTGTGCAAAAGAAGCTTTAATAAAGTTAGGAGTTTTAAATGAGTAAAAATTATTATATTATACCTATTTTTGTTCCTCATGAAGGGTGTCCTCATAATTGTGTATTTTGCAATCAAGTAAGGATAACAGGAGTTAAAAAAGTAGAAAAAGAAAACAATAAAGAAGAACAAGGGGTTAATGCTAAAAAAGTTCGAGAAATAGTTGATGAATATTTAAAAACTTTAAATAAAGATGCAACAATTGAAATTTCCTTCTTTGGAGGGACGTTTACTGCAATAAAAGAAGAAAAACAAAGGGAACTTTTAGAAGTAGCAAAAGAATATAAAGATAAAGGGCTTATAGATAAAATAAGAATGTCCACACGTCCTGATTATATAGATGATTATATATTATCTTATTTAAAAGATTACACTGTTGATATAATTGAATTAGGAGTTCAATCTTTAGATGATGAAGTTTTAAAAGCAGCAGGAAGAGGTCATGACTCTAAGGTGGTAGAAAAAGCTTCTAAGCTTATAAAAGAATATAAAATAACCTTAGGACATCAAATAATGCCAGGACTTCCTAAAGATAATTTTGAAAAGGATATTGAAACAGTAAGAAAATCAATAGAAATGAAACCAGATATATGTAGGTTATATCCTTCATTAGTAATTAAAGATACACCTATGGAAATAATGTATGAAAGAAAGGAGTATATTCCTTATACATTAGAAGAAGCTGTGGAAATATGCAAAAAGTTATATATTATGTATACAGAAGCAAATGTTCAAGTTATAAGAATAGGTCTTCAACCTACAGAAACTATAAATGAAGGAAAGGACATTGTAAGTGGACCATTTCATCCAGCCTTTAGAGAGCTTGTTGAAGGAAGTATTTTATGTGATTCTATAAGAGAAAAGTTAAAAACTAAAAAAGAAGGAACAGTAAGAATAAATAAAAAAGATATAAGTAAGCTTTACGCTAAGGGAAAATTTTATTTTAATAAGCTTTTAGAAGAAGGATATAAGATAAAAGTAGAAGCTGTAGATGATATTGAGAGAGGTAAAATAGATATTTTTTAAAAAAGAAAGAGAATGAGGAAAAATATTTTTTCATTCTTTTTTTACACTATATATAACCTTTTAAATGATAATAAAGTTTAAATAAAAATATAATAGAGGCGAGTAAAAATTGAAAAAAGAAACAAGAAAGAAATTAACATATGTATTAGTAATATTAATGCTTGTAGTTTTTATAGTTGGATTAATTCCATCAGTAATTATATTTTTTTAATAAGGAGTTGGGAGTTTGTTTTTAAAATCATTAGAGGTTAGAGGTTTTAAATCCTTTGCAGATAAAGTTGACTTAAAATTTAAAAAGGGAATTACAGCTGTTGTAGGACCTAATGGTAGTGGAAAGAGCAATATTTCTGATTCTGTAAGATGGGTTTTAGGAGAACAGAGCATAAAAACATTAAGAGGCGGGAAAATGGAAGATGTTATTTTTGCTGGAACTCAATTTAGAAAACCTGTAGGTCTTGCACAGGTTTCTTTAACTTTAGATAATTCGGAAGGGGAACTTCCTATAGAATATAATGAAGTAACTGTTACAAGAAGAATCTTTAGGTCAGGAGAAACTGAATATCTTTTAAATGGGACAAAGTGTAGATTAAAAGATATTACTAATCTTTTTATGGATACTGGAATTGGCAAGGAAGGATATTCGTTAATAGGGCAAGGAAAAATAGAAGCTATTTTAAGTGGAAAACCAGAAGAAAGAAGAAGTCTTTTAGAAGAAGCTGCAGGAATTGTTAAGTATAAATCAAGAAAAGAAGAAGCAGAGAAAAAACTTCAAAATACAGATAATAACTTAGTAAGAATAAGAGATATATTATCAACTTATGAAGAAAGATTAGGACCTTTAGAAAGTGAAAGAAATAAAGCTATTAAATATAGAGAAATATCTACAGACTTAAAAGTTAAAGAAGTTTCTCTTATTGTATATTATATTTCTAATATGGAAGAAATTCTAAATGAATTTAATAAGGAAATAGAAGATAAACAATTTAAGCTTAATTTAAAAAAAGAAAAGCTTTTAGATGAAAAAAGAAATGTTGAAAAGTTAAAAGAAAACATAGAAAGTATAGAAAAAAAGAATGAAGAAGCTAGAAAAGTTTATTATGAGAAGAAAGAAAAAATTTCAAATAGTTTAAATGAAATAAAAATCTTTAAAGAAAGAGTTTTAAATGAAGAAAATTTATTAAAAAGAAATAGAGAAAACTTAGAAAATATTATAAAAAAGATAGAAATTCTTAAAGAAGAAAAAGAAGTTATGAATCTTCACATAGAGAAAAAAGTAAAAGAACAAGAAAATACTAAAAACACCATAGTATCCTTAGAAAATGAGTTTAATGACAATATGTTAAAAATAACTAATATGGAAAATGAAATTGAGAATTTAAAGCAGGAAGAATTTGAGCTTTTAAGAAATAATTCTGATATTAAAAATGAAATAACTCTTATTAATAAAGATATAAAGGTAAGAAATGAAAGAATTGAAGATTTACAAAAATCTATTGATAGTATAAATGGCAATATAAAAATTAATTTAGGAACTTTAGAAGACTTAAAAAGAGAGGAAAATAAAAATAAAGAATTAATTAATGCTTTAAATGAATCAATAATTAAAAGTACAAAAGAAATTTCAAGTCTTAAATCTAAACTTAGAAATAAAGAAAATTCTTTAAAGGAACTAAATAAAAACTTAAATGAATTTGAAGCTAATAAAAATATGCTATCAAATTTAGAAAAACATTATGAAGGGTACAATAGGTCCGTTAAAACGTTAATGGAGAGAATTAATAAAGGACAAATACCAAATGGAAAGGGTACAAAGGTTTTAGGAGAAATATTAGAAATAGATAAAGAATATGAAATTGCAATAGAAATAGCAATGGGTGCAGCTATTTCAAATGTAATAACAGAAACAGATTCTATAGCTAAAGAACTTATAAATTATTTAAAGAGTAATAAGCTTGGAAGAGCTACCTTTCTTCCTTTAAATAATATAAAGGGTAATAAACTTTCCTTAGATAGTTCTATTACTTCTATGGAAGGATATATAGGAATTGCAGCTGATATAATAAGTTATCCTAAAATATATGAAAAGGCAGTAAACAATGTACTTGGAAGGGTTATTGTAGCAAAAAATATGGATTGCGCATTAAAAATATCTAAAAAGGGTAACAATAATTATAGAATAGTAACTTTAACTGGAGAAATAATTGCACCAGGGGGAGCTTTAACTGGAGGAAGTATTCAAAGTAAATTTACAAATATTTTAGGAAGAAAGCGTGAAATTGAAGAACTTCAAGATAAGATAAAAGTAACAAATGAAGAATTATCAAAGGAATTAAATGAAATAGAAGCTTTAAGAATTGCTATTAAAAATTTAGATGAAAATATTTTAAATAATAAAGATGAAATTCATTTTAAAAATATTGAAATAACAAAAAATCATGGAGAAATAGATTCTTTAAATAATGAAATAGATAGAAGTTATAAATCTGTTAATGTTTCAATGGAGGAAGTTAAAAGACTTAAAGAACAAATTTTAACATTTAATAAAAGACTTCAAGAAAGGGAAGAAAGATTAAATAATATTCAAGGACAAAATGTTGAAAATAAAGATAAGAATATAGAACTTCAAGAAAAATTAAAATATTTTAGAAAATCTGTTGATGAAAAACGTGAAAAGCTTACAGAAATAAAGGTATTAAAAGCTTCATTAGATGAAACATTAAACAATAAAAAACAGGAGCTTTTAAGAAAAGAAAGAGAAATTAATGAAAACACCATAAATTCTAAAGCTATAAAAATAGAAGAGAAAAATAGTATTTTAAAAATAGAAGAATTAAAAAAGGAAATTTTAAATAAAGAAGATTTTATAAATTTAGAAAATGAAGAAATTTTAAAATTAGAAGATAGTTTTAAAGAAGATGATGTTAAAAAAGGAACTTTAAAAGAAAAGCTTAATGAAAAGGAAACTATTGTTCAAGAAGAAAGTATTATTATAAATCAAGAAGAAAATGAACTTAATAAAAAAGAACTTCAAAGGGCAAAAAAGGAAATGGAAAAGGAAAGCTTTTATACAAAACTTAATGAAGAACTTAATTTAACATTAGCAGAAGGAAAAGAAATAGCAGTTCCTATTGAGAACACAGAAGCTGTTAAAGATGATATAATAAGTTTAAAGAGAAAAATAACAGCTTTAGGAACAGTAAATCTTGCGTCTATTGAAGAATTTGAAGAGGTAAAAGAAAAATTTGAATTTATGTCAAATCAAGAACAGGATTTAGAAAAGGCTAAAACAGAACTTTTAGAAGTTATAAAAGAAATGACAGATAAAATGAAAGTGCTATTTAAAGAAAATTTTGTTATACTTAATAAAAACTTTAATGAAACCTTTAAGGAATTATTTAAAGGGGGAAATGCTGAACTTATATTAGGAGAAGGGGATGAACTTACTTCTAATATTGAGATTAATGTAGAACCACCAGGGAAAAAACTTCAAAATATTAATCTTATGTCTGGTGGAGAAAAGGTATTATCAGCAATTGCCTTAATGTTTGCAATTTTAAAGATGAAGCCTACACCTTTTTGTATTTTAGATGAAATTGAGGCAGCACTTGATGATGCAAATGTTTATAGATATGCAGAATTTTTAAAGGAATTTTCTAAAAATACTCAATTTATTGTAATTACTCATAGAAAAGGAACTATGGAAGCTAGTGATGTTTTATATGGAGTTACAATGGAAGAAAAAGGAGTATCTAAAGTGGTTTCTGTAGATTTAACAAATAATTAATTAGGAGGATAATAATAATGTTTGGAAAACTTTTTAATAAACTTAAGGATGGATTATCAAAAACAAGAGATGGATTAACAGATAAAATAAATGAGGTATTAAAGCTTGCAATAACTATTGATGATGACTTATATGAAGAGCTTGAAGAAGTTCTTATAATGGCAGACATTGGAATGGATACAACTGTTGAAATAATAGATAGATTAAAAGATAAAATAAGAAAAGAAAAAATAAATGAAGTAGAAATGGTTTATCCAGCCTTAAAAGAAGTAATAAAAGATATGCTTTTAGATGGTGTTGAAAAAGAGGAAGATAATGGAGAAAAGAAAGTTTTATTAGTAATAGGAGTAAATGGAGTTGGAAAGACAACATCTATAGGAAAGCTTGCAGCTAAGAATAAAGAAGAAGGTAAAAAAGTTCTTTTAGCAGCAGCAGATACATTTAGAGCAGCAGCAATAGACCAACTTGAAGTATGGAGCCAAAGAGCTAATGTGGATTTAGTAAAGCATGAAGAAGGGTCAGACCCAGCAGCTGTAGTATTTGATGCTATACAAGCAGCAAAAGCAAGAAATGCAGATATTCTTATATGTGACACTGCAGGAAGACTTCACAATAAGAAAAATCTTATGAATGAGCTTTCAAAAATAAATAGAATAATTGACAGAGAGTTTTCTGAAGCTAAGAAAGAAACTTTACTTGTTTTAGATGGAACAACAGGGCAAAATGCAATTATACAAGCAAAGCAATTTATGGAGGCATGCCCTATTGATGGAATAATATTAACTAAGCTAGATGGAACAGCAAAGGGTGGAGTTGTAATATCTATAAAACAAACTTTAAATATTCCTGTAAAATATATTGGAGTAGGAGAAGGTATAGATGACCTTCAAGAATTTGATGCAGAAAGTTTTGCAGAAGCACTTTTTTAAAAACTGTTAAGTAAAAATACTTGACAGGTTAAATATTATTTGTTATTATCTCTTTTGTAGGTAAGGTGATTTGATGGAAGATAGGCTTGAGATTTCATTGTTATTGGATTTATATGGTCCATTATTAACCGAAAAGCAACGTGAAGTAATGGAAATTTATTATGATGATGATTTATCATTAGGTGAAATTTCAGAATTAAATCATACAAGTCGTCAAGCAACTTATGATTTAATAAAAAGATGCTGTAAGTTATTAAGATCCTATGAAGACAAATTAAACCTACTTCAAAAGAGTATGAATCGCAAAAAAAAGATTGCTAGTCTTTTAATGGATTTTGAAAAAAAATATTCTTTAAATGAAGAAGAATTAAATAATTTAAAAAAGCAATTAGAGGATTTGCAATAATTAAGGAGGTTTAATATGGCTTTTGAAGGATTAGCAGAAAAGCTTCAAAATACCTTTAAAAAATTAAGGGGAAAAGGGAAGCTTAATGAAAAAGATATAAAAGAAGCTATGAGAGAAGTAAAATTAGCACTTCTTGAAGCAGATGTTAATTTTAAAATAGTAAAAAAGTTTATAGCAAGTGTAAGTGAAAAATGTGTAGGTTCAGAGGTTTTAGAAAGTTTAACACCAGGACAACAGGTAATAAAGATTGTAAATGAAGAATTAACAAGTCTTATGGGAGGAACTGAAAGCAAGCTTAATTATGCAAGCTATGGTCCAACCGTTATAATGCTTGTAGGTCTTCAAGGTGCTGGTAAAACAACTATGTGTGGAAAGCTTGCATTAGAACTTAGAAAAAACAATAAAAAGCCTTTACTTGTAGCCTGTGATATATACAGACCAGCTGCTATAAAGCAATTACAAGTAGTAGGTAAACAAATTGATATTCCTGTTTTTTCAATGGGAGATAAAATTTCTCCAGTTGATATAGCAAAAGCTGCTATAAAACAAGGAAGAGAAGATGGTAATAATGTAATTATTATAGATACTGCTGGACGTCTTCATATAGATGAAGAACTTATGCAAGAACTTAAAGATGTAAAGAAAGCAGTAGAGCCAAATGAAGTACTATTGGTAGTAGATTCAATGACTGGTCAAGATGCAGTTAATGTTGCAGAAACTTTTAATAATGAGTTAGACTTAACTGGTGTAATCTTAACTAAGCTTGATGGAGATACAAGAGGAGGAGCTGCTTTATCAATAAAGAGTGTAACTCAAAAGCCAATTAAGTATGTAGGTGTTGGTGAAAAAATGAATGACTTTGAAGTCTTCTATCCAAATAGAATGGCTTCAAGAATACTAGGAATGGGAGATGTTTTAAGCTTAATTGAAAAAGCTCAAGAAGCTATTGACCAAAAGGAAGCTGAAGACCTTTCAAAGAAAATGATTAATGCTGAATTTAACTTTGAAGATTTTTTAACAGCTATGGATCAAATGAAAAAGCTTGGACCTCTAAATAAGATAATGGAGATGATTCCTGGGGTAAATGCTCAACAATTAGAAGCTCTTGATATGGAAAAAAGCGAAAAGCAAATGGCAAAGATGAAAGCTATAATCCAATCAATGACAGTAAAAGAAAGAAGAAATCCTTCACTTATAATAGGCTCATCTTCAAGAAAGAAGAGAGTAGCATTAGGTGCAGGAACTACAATTCAAGAAGTTAATAAACTTATTAAAGGTTATGATATGATGAAAAAGCAAATGAAGCAAATGAAATCATTAACCAAAAAGTCCAAAAAAGGTTTATTTGGAAAGTTACCTTTCATGAGTTAGATATATATATGAATTTTTAAAGGAGGTGAAATTTAAGATGGCAGTTAAAATAAGATTAAGAAGAATGGGTTCTAAGAAGGCTCCTTTTTATAGAGTAGTTGTTGCTGATTCTAGATCTCCAAGAGATGGTAGATTCATAGAAGAAATAGGATACTACAATCCACTTACTGAACCAGTTGAAGTTAAAATCAACGAAGAAAAAGCTACTGAATGGTTAAAGAAGGGAGCTCAACCTACTGACGTAGTTAAGAGACTTTTTGATAACGCAGGCCTTAACAAGTAATTTTTTGGAGGTGATTGCTGTAGGTTAAAGATTTAATCTGCAGGCACTACAATGAAAGAATTAGTTGAAATAATAGCTAAAGCCCTTGTTGAAAAGCCAGAAGAAGTTAGTGTTAACGAATTTATTGATGGTGATGCAGTTATCCTTGAACTAAAGGTAGCTGAAGAAGACATGGGAAAAGTTATAGGAAAACAAGGTAGAATAGCAAAAGCTATAAGAACAGTAGTAAAGGCTGCAGCTCTTAAGAGTAATAAGAAAGTTGTAGTCAAGATTGTTTAATAAATAGAGTTAGGTGTATTCCTAACTCTATTTGTTCTATTAAGTTAAGTTAGAGCAGGTTAATATATTCTGTGCAAGTTATGGCAAAATAATATATTTATTCTGCTTTTTTTATATATTTGTAATAGAGGTGAAAAAAATGAACGAATTTTTTACTGTTGGCCAAATAGTTAATACACATGGAATAAAGGGAGAAGTAAAAGTAATTCCTTATACTGAAGATGTTAATAACTTTAAAAGATATGGACAATTAAGAATTGATGGAAAAGAATGGAAAAAAATTCAAGGAGTTAAGTTCCAAAAAGATAGAGTTATACTTAAGCTTGAAGGCATTGATGATATGAATACAGCAGAATTATATAAGCAAAAATATTTAGAAGTTCCAAGAGCTGAGGAGCCAGAACTAGAAGAAGGAGAATATTATGCTGTAGATTTAGTAGGATGTATGGTAAAAGATACAAATGGAAAAGAACTTGGTAAGGTATTTGATATTATTTCTACTAAAAACAATGATGTATGTTGGATAAAAGAGCCTAAACAATTATTAATTCCAGTTCTTGATGATATTGTATTAGATATAGATTTAGATAATGAAACAATAACAATTGCTCCAGTAGGTGATTGGCAAGATGAAGATTAGTATATTAACACTGTTTCCTGAAATGTTTAATATATTTGACTTTTCTATTATAGGAAAAGCAAGAGAAAAGGGGATAGTTAATTTAAATTGTATAAATATAAGAGATTATACATTAGATAAACATAAAAAAGTTGATGCTTATCCTTATGGAGGAGGAGCAGGAATGGTTATGACTCCTCAGCCAATAGTAGACTCTATAAGAGCCTGTAAAAAAGAAAATAAGGGAAAGGTTATATTTTTAGGACCAAAGGGAAAAACCTTTAATCAGTCCCTAGCTAGAGAACTTTCCAAGGAAGAAGAATTAATTTTTTTATGTGGGCATTATGAAGGTATTGATGAAAGAGCCTTTAAACATATTGATATGGAAATATCTTTAGGTGATTTTGTCCTTACTGGAGGAGAAATGGCTGCAATTCCTGTTATAGATTCAATTTTAAGGCTTGTACCAGGAGTTTTAGGAAAGGAAGAAAGCTTTCAAGAAGAATCTTATTCAGAAGGGCTTTTAGAATATCCTCAATATACAAGACCTGAGGAGTTTGAAGGAGAAAAAGTTCCAGAAGTTCTTCTTTCAGGACATCATGAAAATATAAGAAAATGGAGAAGAAAGCAATCTCTTTTAATAACTAAGGAAAGAAGAAGGGATTTATTTGAAAAAATAACTCTTACTAAAGAAGATAAAAAATTACTTTCAAAAAAGGAAAAATAATAAAATTATTCTTGCAACAGATTTTTATATATGTTAAAATAGGCTTTGTGCTAGTACCGGCGCTCCTCTGTCAAATATTAGCTTTGGCAAGAACGTCAAATTTTAACTACAAGGAGGAATGCACAAATGAACGAAATAATAAGAGCTATAGAACAAGAACAAATAAGAACTGATTTACCAAGCTTTAAAGTTGGTGATAATGTAAGAGTTCACGTAAAAATTAAAGAAGGTAACAGAGAAAGAGTTCAAGCTTTCGAAGGAACTGTAATTAAGAAACAAAATGGTGGAATAAGAGAAACTTTCACTGTAAGAAGAGTTGCTTATGGAACAGGTGTTGAAAGAACATTCCCTCTAAATGCTCCAATTATAGAAAAGATTGAAGTAACTAGAAGAGGTAAGGTAAGAAGAGCTAAGTTATACTACTTAAGAGACAGAGTAGGTAAAGCTGCTAAGGTTAAAGAATTATTAAAATAATAATCTTGAGAATAGGGGACTTTAATAGTCCTCTTTTTTTCTATAGAAAATAGGAGGAAAATATTATGGCAATTAACTGGTTTCCAGGGCATATGAAAAAAACTCAAAGAGAGATAAAGGAAAACTTAAAATTAGTAGATGCAGTAATAGAGATTAGAGATGCAAGAATACCAAGAAGCTCAGCTAATCCTGACATAGATAAATTACTTCAAAATAAACCAAGAATAATACTTTTAAATAAAAAAGATTTAACAGAAAAAAAGGCAACTAATGAATGGATAAAATACCTTACTAAAGACAATGTAAAGGTGTTAGAAGTAAACTGTTTACAAGGTGAAGGACTTAAAAATATAAAGCCAGTATTAATGGAACTTTTAAAAGAAAAACATGATAGACTTAAAGCTAAGGGAATGGCTAAAATAGTTACAAGAGTAATGGTTGTAGGAATTCCTAACTGTGGAAAATCAACTCTTATAAATAAGCTTGCAAAAAATAATATTGCCAAAACTGGTGACAGACCAGGAGTTACAAAAAGCAAGCAATGGATTAAAACTTCTCTTGATATAGAGCTTTTAGATACTCCAGGAGTTTTATGGCCTAAGTTTGAGGATGAAGAAATAGCTTTAAATTTAGCTTTTACAGGAGCTATTAAAGATGAAGTTATGGATACTGAAGAACTTGCTTATAGATTAGTTCAAAGACTTCAAGAATATTATCCAGAAAATCTAAAAGAAAGATATAAAATAGAAGAAATATTTGAAGACCCACTAGAGACTTTAAATGCTATAGCAAGAAAAAGAGGATGCTTAATTCGTGGTGGAGAAATAGATTATAATAGAATATCCGTTATATTATTAGATGAATTTAGAGGGGGAAAAATAGGAAAAATAACCCTAGAGAGACCTTAAAGGAGCTGAATTTTTTATGGATATAACAAGCTTAAAGTATAAAGAAATAAAAGAATTAGTAGATAAAATAGATTTTTCAAAGGAACTTCATAATGAAAAAGTTATAAATTTAGCAGAAGAATTATTAAAAGATGGCAGAAAAAATGTAAATTCCTTAGGAAATAAAATAATTAATTCTAGAGAGAAAATTTTAAAAGAAATTAAAAGAGTTAAAAAGATGTATGAATTTGATAAGGCTTTTAAAGGATATAATCTTGTTGCTGGAGTAGATGAGGTTGGAAGAGGTCCTTTAGCAGGTCCTATTGTAGCTTGTGCAGTTATTTTAGATGAAAATGTTCTTGAGGATGAAATGATACTTGGTCTTAATGATTCTAAAAAGGTTCCAGCTAAAAAAAGAGAAGAGCTTGCAAAGATAATAAAAGAAAAAGCAATAGCTTATTATATAGCTGTAAGTTCAAATGAAGAGATAGATGAAAGGGGAATAGCCTATGCTAATAATAAGGTGTTTTTAGAAGCCTGCACATCTTTAAAATATAAACCGGATTTAGTTTTATCAGATGGGTATTTAGTTAAAAATTTAAATATTGATAATAAATATGTAATAAAAGGAGACACAAAAAGTGCTTCAATAGCAGCAGCTTCAATATTAGCAAAGGTTTATAGAGATAACCTTATGAAAGAATATGGAGAAAAGTATCCAGGATACTATTTTGAGGAAAATGCAGGCTATGGAACAAGTAAGCATATAGAAAAAATTAAAGAAATTGGTCCTTGTGATATACATAGAAAAAGCTTCCTTAAAAATATACTTTAAAAAAATTAAGAATAAAAAAAAGCTATGATATTAAGAAATATTTTATTAAAATTTCTTTTTATTATGGCTTTTTTATTACCTAAAAGCATCTTCAATAATGTTAATTTTGTAGCTATTATCAAAGTTATTTAAATAAATCTCTGCCACATCAAATCTAACATAATAATTTTTTAATTTATAAAAATAAATATAATAGGAAGCTAATTTTTTTATATTTTTTTGTTTACTTTTTGTAACAGCTTCAAAGGGAAGACCATATTCTTTTGAAAATCTTGTTTTTACTTCTGTAAATATAAGTATATTATTAAAAATAGATATTATATCAATTTCACCACTATATGCTCTAAAATTTCTATGAAGTATTTTATGGTTATTGTTTTTAAGAAAATTTGATACTAAATCCTCTCCATAGTTTCCTATATTTTTATTATCTTTCTTCATTTTAAAATCCTTTCATTATTATTATATTAAAGTAATATCCTAAAATTTAAAAAATAATCAAAATAGTGATTAAAAATAAAATTTGTTGTCAAGACTTTAATAGGGGTGAACAATATATATGGCAACAAAGATTTTAAGTGCAACTTATGCACAATTTAATGGAATATTAATAGATGTAGAAGTTCATATTACAAAGGGACTTCCTTCTTTTTCAATAGTAGGTCTTCCAGATACTTCTGTTAAGGAGGCAAAGGAAAGAGTTCGTTCTGCAATAATAAATAGTGGATATGAATTTCCCTTAGGAAGAATCACTATAAACTTAGCACCAGCAGATGTAAAAAAGATAGGCTCTCTTTTAGATTTACCAATAGCTATAGGAATACTTATGGAAACAAATCAAATAGCAAAAAAAGATTTACAAGAATATGTGATTTTTGGAGAGTTATCTTTATGTGGAGATATAAAAAGAGTAAATGGAACAATAGCTATAATGCTTGAGGGAATAAATCAAAATAAAGAAAATTTTATATTTCCTTATGAAAATATAGGAGAGTGTAAGTATTATAATAAAACAAATAATTATCCATTTTCAAATTTAAAAGAAGTAATTTCATTTATAAATTATGAAGATGTGCTTCCTTTTGATATAAGTGAAGTAAATCTTGAAGAAGAAAAACATTTTAATGATTTTTCATCTATAATAGGGCAAGATAATTCAAAAAGAGCAATGGAAATAGCAGCTGCAGGAAAGCATAATTTAATGATATATGGAAGTACTGGAGTTGGAAAAACTATGCTTGCAAAGGCTTTACCTTCTATTCTTCCAGATTTAACAGAGGAAGAGGAATTAGAAATAGCAAAAATATATAGTATTTCAGGAATTTTAGAGAAAAATAAAAGAATAACAAGACCTTTTAGAGCACCACATCATACAATTACAATAAGTGCTATGGTAGGTGGAGGAAGAATTGCAAGGGCAGGGGAAGTCACCCTTGCAAATAAAGGAGTATTATTTTTAGATGAAGTCTTAGAATATAAAAGAGAAGTTCTTGAAGCTTTAAGAGAACCTTTAGAAGATGGAGAGGTACATATAAATAGAGTACAAGGAAGTTGTGTTCTTAAGTCGGACGTATTGGTATGTATGGCAATGAACATGTGCCCTTGCGGAAAGGGAAACTTAGAGGACGATTATAACAGTGATTGCACCTGCTCAGAGTCAGAAAAAAGAAGGTATTTAAATAGACTTTCTAAAGCTTTAATGGACAGAATAGACATATTTAATTATATTCCTAGAATAAAATATGAAGAATTAAATAAA
>ONGV01000312.1 GCA_900317445.1 uncultured Eubacteriales bacterium
AAATAAATGTAATTAGAGAAACAAGAGCAATTGATTTTGCTAAATAAAGATAAGAAATACATTTTGTTTAACAAAATGTATTTTTTTAATAGAAAAAGAAGGAATTAAAGATTTTATATAGAATAAGTATTATTGTGATTAATTAATATTACGTACTAACTGTAAACGATTTTAAATGGAGGGAGAAATAATGGAAGTATTAAAAGTATCAACTAAATCAAATCCAAATGCAGTAGCAGGGGCATTAGCTGCAATAATAAAAGAAAAAAATACAGTTGAAATTCAAGCCGTAGGTGCTGGAGCAATTAATCAAGCAGTAAAAGCTATAGCTATAGCAAGAGGATTTGTAGCACCAAGTGGGAAAGATATAATATGTATTCCAGCCTTTACTGACATAGTAATTGATGGTGAAGAAAGAACTGCAATAAAGCTAATTGTACAGCCTAGATAGTAGAAATGAAGTTATATAAAACATGAAAAAAATGAAAATTCATAAAACTATTGAATTTATATTAAAGTTCATATATAATAAGTCTTGTAAGGATTAACAATCTATCATTAGAAGAGGTGAATGTAATGGTTTCAAAAGAAGTAATAGTAAAAAACGGAACTGGTTTACATGCTAGACCAGCTACTTTATTAGTAAAGAAGGCTTCATCTTTCAAGTCAGATGTAAGCATAGAATTTAATGGAAAGAAAGCTAACGTTAAGAGTTTAATTGGAGTTTTATCATTAGCAGTAACTAAGGGTGCAACAATAACAATATCTGCAACTGGTGATGACGAAGCTTTAGCAGTTGAAGAATTAGCTAAATTAGTTGAAAGCTTAGAAGATTAATTTAAAGTTTAAAAGATTCCCATAAGGGAATCTTTTTTATTTTCTACAAGAAATATGAATAAAAATTGATGAAAATATTATAATGTTATGATATAATACGAATGAAAATAAAAAAAAATAAAAAATATATTTGTGTGGAGGTTACGAATGAGAGATTTATACACTAGCCCATTAAATTCAAGATATGCATCAAAAGAAATGAGTTTTATATTTTCAGATGATATGAAGTTTACAACTTGGAGAAAGCTTTGGGTTGCATTGGCAGAATGTGAAAAGGAGTTAGGTTTAAATATCACTGATGAACAAATAGCAGAATTAAAAGCTCACATTAATGATATAAACTATGATGATGCTCAAAAGAGAGAAAAGGAAGTAAGACATGATGTAATGAGTCATGTATATGCTTATGGTTTACAATGTCCAAAGGCAAAGGGAATTATACATCTTGGAGCTACAAGCTGTTATGTAGGAGATAATACTGATGTAATAATCATGAAGGAAGCTCTTCTTTTAATAAAGAAAAAGATTGTTACAGTTTTACATAGACTAAAGAAATTTGCTGAAAAGTATAAAGATATGCCAACACTAGGTTTTACACATTTTCAACCAGCTCAATTAACTACAGTTGGTAAGAGAGCTACTTTATGGATGCAAGATTTAGTAATGGATATTGAAAACATAGATTTTGTTATAGAACATTTAAAACTTAGAGGTGTTAAAGGAACAACAGGAACTCAAGCAAGCTTTATGAACCTTTTTGAAGGCGATGAAGAAAAGGTTAGAGCTTTAGATAAGATGGTTGCAGAAAAAATGGGATTTAAAAAGTGTTTTGGAGTAACTGGTCAAACTTATCCAAGAAAGCTTGATTCAATAGTTTTAAATACATTATCAGAAGTTGCACAAAGTGCATATAAATTCTCTAATGATTTAAGATTACTTCAAAATATGAAAGAAGTAGAAGAACCATTTGAAGCTCATCAAATAGGTTCATCAGCTATGGCATATAAGAGAAATCCTATGAGAAGTGAAAGAATGGGAGCTCTTGCTAGATATGTAATAGTAGATTCTTTAAATCCAGCAATAACAGCTTCAACTCAATGGTTTGAAAGAACATTAGATGACTCTGCAAATAAGAGAATTTCTGTTGCTGAAGCTTTCTTAGCTTTAGATGGAGTATTAAACCTATATATTAATATAGCTGAAAATATGGTTGTATATGATAAAGTAATTGCAGCTCATGTTAATAGAGAACTTCCATTTATGGCTACTGAAAATATCATGATGGAATCTGTAAAAAGAGGCGGAGATAGACAAGAACTTCATGAAAGAATAAGAGAACACTCTATGGCAGCTGCTCAAAGAGTTAAAGGTGAAGGACTTGACAATGATTTAATAGAAAGAATAATAAATGATCCTACATTTAATCTTTCTAAGGAAGAAATTCTTGGAATAATAGATCCAAATAAGTTTGTTGGAAGAGCTCCAAGTCAAGTTGTTGAATTTATAGCAGAATATGTTGACCCTATAATAGAAGCAAACAAAGAAGCTATTGAAGTTCATAGTGAAATAAATGTTTAATTAAAGAATTATATAAAGTTAAAAAGATGGAAGTTAAAAAGATGGAAGTTAAAAGCTTTCATCTTTTTTTATGTATAGAAAAAATAGATATAAGATTTTTTATTTTAAATTAGCAAAACAAAATATACAGAAAATTTTGAAAAAATATAAATAAATTATTGGATTTTTATAGTAAAGGATGTATAATTTAATTATAAAAATATATGAATGGGAAAGAAAAGACGGTGAAAAATATGGGGAAATATATAATATCTTTAGACCAAGGAACAACAAGCTCAAGGGCTATTATTTTTGATAGAGAACAAAATATAATTGGAATAAGTCAAAGAGAAATTACTCAAATTTATCCTAAAGAAGGCTGGGTTGAACATGACCCAATGGAAATATGGGCCACTCAATATGGGGCTTTACAAGAGGTTATTTTAAGGGCTAATATAAATGTTTCAGATATATGTGCAATTGGAATAACTAATCAAAGAGAAACTACTATTGTCTGGGATAAAAATACTGGAGAGCCTGTATATAATGCTATTGTATGGCAATGTAGAAGAACAGCAGATATGGTAGAGGCACTAAAAAAGCTTGAAATTTCAAATTATATAAAAGAAGTTACAGGATTAGTTCCTGATGCATATTTTTCTGCAACAAAAATAAAATGGATTTTAGATAATGTAAAGGGAGCTAGAGAAAAGGCCAAAAGGGGAGACTTATTATTTGGTACAGTAGATACTTGGCTTTTATGGAAACTTACAAAGGGAAAGGTACATGTAACTGATTATACAAATGCTTCAAGAACAATGCTTTATAATATAAAAGAATTAAAGTGGGATGAAAGGCTTTTAGAAAAGTTTAATATACCAAAATCAATGCTTCCAAAAGTGAAAAATTCTTCAGAAGTTTATGGCTATTTAGAATTAGATAATGTAAAGATAAAAATAGCAGGTATAGCAGGGGACCAACAGGCAGCTTTATTTGGAGAGACTTGTTTTAATAAAGGAGATGCAAAAAATACCTATGGGACAGGTTGTTTTCTTCTTATGAATACAGGAGAAGAAATGGTAAAAAGTAATAATGGACTTTTAACAACTATTGCTATAGGAATAGATAATAAAATTCAATATGCCCTAGAAGGTTCTGTATTTGTTGGAGGGGCAGTAATACAATGGCTTCGAGATGAATTAGAGCTTATAGAAAAAGCAGAAGAAAGTGAAGAGTATGCATATAAGGTTAAAGATAATGGGGGAGTTTATGTTGTTCCAGCTTTTGTAGGACTTGGAGCACCTTATTGGGACATGTATGCAAGAGGAGCAATTTTAGGACTTACAAGGGGAAGCAATAAAGCTCATATTATAAGAGCAGCCCTTGAATCTATTGCTTATCAAACAAAGGATTTAATGGAGACTATGGAAAAGGAGTCTAAAAGTAAAATAAAAAATCTTAAAGCAGATGGGGGTGCAAGTGGAAATAATTTTTTAATGCAGTTTCAATCAGATATATGTAATATAAAGGTGTCAAGACCTATAATAACAGAAACTACAGCTTTAGGAGTAGCTTATTTAGCAGGTCTTGCAGTAGGATTTTGGAAGGATAAAGAGGAGTTATCTTCATCTTGGTTTCAGGGAAAATCCTATAGTCCTAATATGAAGGAAGAGGAAAGAGAAAAACTTTATAATAAGTGGAAAAAGGCTGTGGAAAGAGCAAAAGAGTGGGAATAAAAAAACTGCCTTAAAAAGGCAGCTTTAAGGTTATAGTATAAACTGCTGAGGGAATATACTATAATAATTAGGCTTTAGAATATCACTTAGCAAGGATTTTATAATATTCTAAATACCCTACGTAATATTTGTACTAAAAGAGTACATTAATATTATTAACAAAAAAATAGTTTTTATTCATCTATTTTGTTTTTTGACATAAATAAAATTGATAGGCTAATTACTAAAAAACATATAAGAGCGTAAACAAAAAATAATTTATTATTTAAACTTCCTAAAAGTATAGTTAAAGAACCTATACTTGCAAAAATAGGATTTAGTTTTCCTTTCCAAAGACCTTTAATTTCTCTCTTTAAGCCCATTTTAAAAACTTCATAATATAAAATCATATATCCAATATAATTAAAAGTAATAGATATTTCAGATATATCAGAATTTGGAAGTAAATCAAGCTTTTGCGTTAGATAATGAAGTATTATCCAAAAACAGCATATAATAAATGAAACTATTGCAGAAGGAATTGATATTCCATAATTTTCATTTATATTTTTAAATTTTTTAGAATTAGGAAATAAGTTTCTTTCTGCTAAGGCATTTGGAAGTCTTATAAGTCCAAGTATTAATCCATTTACAGTTCCAATAATTGAAATTATAACTAATATTAATATGATTTTAGAACCAAAATGACCTAAAAGTTTAGTAGCAGCATAAGCTACGTGGGAATCTCCAAGAACCATAACTTTTTCAGGACCAACATAGGTACTTATTCCAACAAAATAAGCAATATAAATTGCTAGTATAAATAGTGGTGCGAAAATAAGTGCACGAGGAAGATTTTTCTTTGGATTTTTAATTTCATGACTTATTGATGTAGCTATAATCCATCCATCAAAGGAAAAGGCAATTGGAGTTATTGCTGTAATCCATCCAAAAGAAGTTATATTATTTATATTAGTAAATTCTTCAATAGAAGGATTGCCAAAAAAAAGTCCTGCAAGAGCTATAAAAATTAAAGGAATAAGTTTTATTATAGTAGATACATTTTGAACATAACCTCCTAATTTTTTAGAGAGTATATTTATTAAAAATAATACTATAATAACTATAAAACCAATAAACATTTCAATTAATATGGTACTTTTTATATTAAAAAGAAGGCATATATAAATTCCAGCAACCCAAGCAACAACTACAATTAAGGTTGGATAATATAAAAATGTATGAAACCATCCTAAAGCACAAGCAATTTTTTTATTACAGTATTTTTCAGCATAAGCAATTATTCCACCAGTTTCATCTGTTCTTGAAGCTAATTCGGCAATTGTAAGACTACCAAAAATAATACTTATTGAAGCTATAAAAAATATTAAAATTCCAAGGGTTACACTTCCACTTGTAGCAATTAAAATATTATCGCTTTTAAAAAATATTCCAGAACCTATTACAATTCCAACAATCATAGCAATAGTGGTAAATAAACTATATTCATTTTTTTTCATAAAATATCTCCTTTTATTGTATCTTTTGTATATTAACTTATGTGTTAAGTGATACTTATTATAACATGAAAAAAATATTGTGTAACCTATAATTAATAAATTGGAAAGTAAATATTTCTATGAAGTTAAAAAGAAAAATAAAGAATTACTAAAATGTAAAATATATTAAAAATTTAAGGAAAGTTTTAACTATTAATTAATAAGGAGGGATTTATTATGAAAAAGAAATTTATGGTTATAGTAGCAAGTACTCTTTTCTTAGTTAATTTATATGGATGTGGAGATGTTTCTAATAAATCTTATACAGAAGATATTGGAAGTAAAATAAAAGAAAAACCTTCAATATTAGAAAAATTAGTTTCTAAAGAAAATACTATAGACAAAGAAAATACTAAAAAGTTAGAAGAAAATATTATTGTTAATGTAGCTAAGAATGAAGATAGCACTAAAAAGAATTTAGAAGAAAATATAGAAGAAAATATAGAAGAAAATATAGAAGAAAATATAGATGAAAATATAGATGAAAATATAGATGAAAATATAGATGAAAATATAGATGAAAA
>ONGV01000003.1 GCA_900317445.1 uncultured Eubacteriales bacterium
TCAGCTGAAAATCAAGACCAAAGCTTTTTAAGTAAATATGCAAGTGTATTTCTTAATGGATTAAAGATAACATTAGAAATTTCTTTAATTACAGTATTTTTAGGAACAATACTTGGAGCAATTCTTTTCTTTATGAAAACTTCTCAATTATCTATATTTGGAATAAAACCCTTAAAGTGGATAGCTAATGCTTATATAGAAATAATAAGAGGAACTCCAATGCTTTTACAGATAATGCTTGTTTATTCTGGTTCTAAAATGGTTTTAGGTTTAGATATAACAGCCTTTTTATCAGCTGTAATAGCAATTTCTCTAAATTCAGCAGCTTATGTATCAGAAATAGTAAGAGCAGGAATTGAAGCTGTAGATAAGGGACAAATGGAGGCAGCAAGAAGTCTTGGTATGTCTAAAGCTTTAGCTATGAAAGAAATTGTAATTCCTCAAGCTGTTAAAAATATTTTACCAGCTATAGGTAATGAATTTGTTGCTGTAATAAAAGAATCTTCAATGGCATCAGTTATAGGTGTTGGAGAGTTAATGTTTGCTGCAAACATAGTTACTGGAGCAACCTTTATGAGTATAGAACCTTTAGCAGTATCAGCAGTTCTTTATTTTGTATTAACCTTCAGTTTAGGAAGACTTATGGGATATCTTGAAAGGAGGATGAAGGCTAGTGATTCACGTTAAAAATTTAAAAAAGAGTTATGGAAAAAATAATGTTTTAAATGGAATTAATGAGCATATTAAAAAAGGTGAGGTTGTTGTTATAATAGGACCTTCTGGTTCAGGAAAATCTACATTTTTAAGATGTCTTAACCTATTAGAAGAACCAACCTCTGGAGAAATAATATTTGAAGGAAAAAATATTACTGATAAGAATAATGATATAAATAAAACAAGAGAAAAGATGGGAATGGTTTTTCAACATTTTAATCTATTCCCACATAAAACTGTTTTAGAAAATATAACTTTAGCTCCTATAAAGGTAAAGGGAATAAAGGCTGAAGATGCAAATAAAAAGGCAATAGAGCTTTTAAAACTTATTGGATTAGAAGATAAAAAGGATGCTTATCCAGCTTCCTTATCAGGAGGACAAAAGCAAAGAATAGCAATAGCTAGGTCTCTTGCAATGGAACCAGATGTTTTATTATTTGACGAGCCTACTTCTGCGCTTGACCCAGAAATGGTTGGAGAAGTTTTAAATGTTATGAAGGATTTAGCTAAAAAGGGAATGACAATGGTTGTTGTAACTCATGAAATTGGCTTTGCTAGAGAAGTAGGGGATAGAATATTATTTATTGATGGAGGAAAAATTCTTGAAGAAGGTACTCCAGAAGAGATTTTAAATAATCCTAAAAATGATAGAACGAAGGATTTCTTATCTAAGGTTCTTTAGTATTAATATTTAATAAATGTTAAAATAATAGTGAAGCTGTTGCATTAATAAATATTTACATTTGCAACAGCTTCATTTTATAATTTTATAAATAATCATTATCTACAGTTATAATACAGTTATATTTAGGATGAATTTCTTTTACTGCTTTATTTATCTCATTTATAAGAGTTTCATGTTTAGTCATAGTTTTAAACATTTTTTCAGAATCAATTACTATATCAAACAAAAGATTCTTAACTTCACCTTGCCCAACAACTCTAAAATCATGAATTGATTTAATACGTTCATCCTTTTCTATTATGTCACATACCATGTTAAAGTCTTTTTTAACTTCTTCATCTTCTATAGCTATCGGGTCCATATGAATTACAAGATAAATTTTAAGCTTTTCAGAAATTTCTCTTTCAGCTTTATCTATTATTTCGTGAATTTCCATTATAGAAATATCACAAGGAACTTCAGCATGTATAGAAGCCATGCATCTACAAGGACCATAGTTGTGTATTATTAAATCATGAACACCTGTTATATTATCATAGCTTAAAACCATATCTTGAATTTTTTGTACAAGCTCTGGGTCTGGTGCTTCGCCAAGCAAAGGATTTAATGTCTCTTTTGTTAAGCTAAATCCTGAATAAAGTATAAATAAAGCTACCAATGTACCTAAGTATCCATCAATAGGAAATGAAGTGAATTTTGCTGCTAAATATGATATAACAACACAAGAAGAAGTAAAAACATCTCCAAGAGCATCAACAGAAGCTGCTTTTAAAGCAGAAGAATCAATTTTATTTCCTACAAATTTGTTAAAACTTGAAAGCCATACTTTTACAAAAATTGAGATTAAAAGAAGTACAAAAGGAATAATTTCAAACTTTATATCTACAGGATTAAATATTCTTTCTAAAGATGACTTAACAAATTGAAAACCAACAAGCATTACCATAAATGAAACAATTAAAGCAGA
>ONGV01000010.1 GCA_900317445.1 uncultured Eubacteriales bacterium
CTCTCCTTTGGTTATAAATTAATTCACAAAAAAGAAGACCACAAGTTTGTATTTCCATTATAATACAATTTCAATAGATTTCCAATATCTTTTTCTATTATTTTTTTGTTTGAGTTCCATCTTTTTCTATTGTATAATCTTTATTATATATTAATTCTCCAACTTTTACAAATTCATATTCTTTTTTTTGGTAATCCTTTAATAATCTTTCTAAATTTTCTGGTGTATATTTTGCATTATTATGAAATAACAATATGGAGCCTGGTTTTAAATTCTCCTTTATTCGTGAATACTCAATTTCTGCTCCCTCTTCTTTCCAATCAACAGAATCACAATCCCATTGAATTGATATAAATCCTTCATTTAATACCACTTTATTAGCTCTTTCATTATAATCTCCACTAGGAAATCTAAATAATACTGGCTTAACTTTTGTTAATTTTTCTATAATTTCATTTGTTTTTCTTAATTCTTCTTTTATTTTCTCTTCTCCAATTTCAGTAAAATTAGGATGTAGATAACTGTGATTTCCTATTTCATGCCCCCTTTCTACTATTGCTTTTAACTTTTCTACATTCTCATCATTTTGGTTTACCCAAGCCCCCATTATAAAAAAGGTAGCTTTTGTATTATATTTATCTAATATATCTAATATGGTATATAGATTTTCCTTCTCAGCCCAATTTATATCAAAGGTTATAGCTGCTACTTTTTCTTCCCTACTTACTGAATAAATAGGTACTTCACAAACATTTTCCATTGTCTCTATATATTCTTCTTTTTTTAATATTAATGAGACAGAAATTATAAGGGCAAATAAAATAATGGAAATGATTACTTTAGCCTTAAGCTCTTTCACATCTCTTACTCCTATTCTTACTCTATTATAAATTATATTCACTATTTCTAAATTTATGATATAATAATATTATACTTTCACAAGAGATGGAGGTTTTTTATGTTTGAAAGCAGTACAGAACTTGCTGAAAATAAGTTATTAGTATTATATACTCTTCAAAGATTAAATAGACTAATATCTAACTCTCAGCTTACAGAAATTTTACTTCAAAATAATTTAATTAACTACTTTACCCTTCAACAATGTATAAGCGAACTAGATGATAGCCATTTTATACATTATGATAAGGTAAATGAAAAAAATCTTTTAGAAATAACAAAAGAAGGAGAAAATGTGCTATCCTTTTTTAAAGATAGAATTTCTCCAGGGAAAATAGATGTTATTGATAACTATATTAAAGAAAAAATACAATCAATAAAGAAGGAATTAACTATTCAAGGGGACTATATTCCTACTGATAAAAATACCTTTTTAGTAGAGCTTAAAGCATTTGAAGAATCCTCTCTTTTAATGAATTTAAAAATTGCAGTACCAAATAAAAAGCAAGCTATATCCCTTTGTTCAAAATGGAAAAATGATCCTTCAAAAATTTATAACTCTATTATTAATTTGTTATTTGTTGAAGACTGTGAAGAAGAATCATAGCATTAGGTTCCTTACCTACTGCTATGTTTTTTATTTTCTTACTTTCTAAATCAATTTTTAATATTCTATCATTTTCACAATCTCCAACAAATATATTTTTCTTATATTTTATTATTCCCCTTGGCATTCCTCCAAGATAAATTCTTTTTACTTCTTTTCCAAGACTTAAATTTATAATGCTTATTGTTCCATCCTCAAAATTTGATACATATAAGCTATTATTTTCTTCCCAAATATCTACAGGAGACTTTCCTACCTTTATCTTTAATAAACTTGAAAAATCCTTTTTTGATAAAATATTAACATACCCTTCCCTTTCTTCTCCAAGATAACTTTCAACAACAAATATATTTTCTAAATCCTTTGATATTATAACCTTAATAGGATAATTTAATCCTGAAAATTTTTTTAATATAATATTCTTATTACAATCTATTATATCTAAAGAATTTCCCTGAAGAGAACATAAATATCCAATTCCATTATTATCTATTGCAATTGAATGGGGATTTTCATCTGTATTTATTTGAAAAATAGTATTTTTTTCTTTCATATCAAAAACAATTAATGAATTTATTTCTCCACACAGAATATATCCTTTATTTTTATATGTTTTTATGTCATTTGGATGAGCTCCTATAAAATAATTTTCTATTTCTTTTTTTTCATCTAAATCTATAACTGAAATACTACTATCATAACTATTAGCAGTTAAAATTTTATTTTTATAAATTTCTATTCCATGAGGACCTCTAAAAATGTTATTTAAAGACAAGGGGATATTATAAACAGAGTCATTTTCTAAAGATATTATACTTAGACTATCAGATGCTGTATTACACACCATTATTGAATCCATAAATTCCACCCCCTAAAATCAATTTGTACTATAATATATGTGTTTTTGGAAGTTATGGGACAACTTTCTATTAAAAAATCCTTTATTTCTGCAAAATCAGCATATATAATATTCTTGAAAAGTTGTATTGTTAGGAGGAAAATTTTATGAATTCATACAAAACTAAAGGAACTTGTTCTAGAGAAATTCTTTTTGATATTAAAGATAATGTTATTAAAAATGTTCAGTTTATTGGAGGATGTGCTGGAAACCTTCTTGGCATAGGCTCACTTGTTAAAGGTATGAAAGTTGATGATGCAATCTCTAAATTAAAAGGAATAGATTGTAATGGTAAAGGAACTTCTTGCCCAGACCAACTTGCACAAGCATTAATTCAATGGAAAGAAAATAATCTTAACCAAGCTTAATTCAAAAACATTAGGACTCTTATGTTATTCAGCTGTTCCGTCGGCAGGCTCTTGCGTCACTGCTTCATAAAATAAGAGTCCTAATATTTTAATAAACAAGATTGTAAAATATAAGCTAAAAAATTATGAAACTGTTATATTAAGAAAAATAATATAGTGTATAATATTCTATTTAAATTTTGTTATGTAATATATTATTAATCTTTATATAGAAGTCCTTATTATTTTTCTCATGTCTCCTATCATGTATAAGGAGCCACTTATAAGTATTAAGTCATCTTTGTTGGCTTCTTTTAGAGCTTCTTTTAGGGCTTCTTTATAGTCTTCGTAGGCTTTGCAGTTTGGGTTTGTTTTTATTATTTCATTTTTTAAATCTTCACAAAGTTCTGCTCTATCGCTATGGGGAGTAAGGGCATATACTTTTTTTGCTATTGGTGTTATTTCTTCTATCATTTCTTTTACTTGCTTATCTGCTAAAATTCCTAATAAAAGATATATATTTTTATATTTAAAGTATTTTTCAACATTTTTTCTTAAAGCTTTTATGCCTTGAATATTGTGTGCTCCATCTATCACAATCATAGGTTCTTTTTTCATTACTTCAAGACGACCTATCCATTTTACCTTAGATAAAGAATTTTTTATTTCCTCTAGGTTTATTTCATACCCTTCCTTTTCACATATTATTTGAAAAGCCTTTAAAGCTACAAGCATATTGCCTATTTGATGCTCTCCAAGTAAGGGAAGTTTAACCTTAAATTTTTCCTTATTTAAATTAACCTCTACTTCTTGATATATTCTATCTTCATTTAGCACACCTAAATATTTTCCATCATTTAAATTTACTTCATATAAAGGAGCTTCCATTTCCTTAGCTTTTTTCTTTATTACTTCATAAGCTTCTTTTTCTTGAGGATATATAACAACAGGAACATTTTTCTTTATTATTCCAGCTTTTTCACCTGCAATTTCTCCTAAAGTATTTCCTAAAAGATTTGTGTGGTCAAAGCTTATTGAAGCTATTATACTTATTATAGGAGTTATTACATTTGTTGAATCAAGTCTTCCACCAAGACCTACCTCCACTACTCCATAATCTACTTTTTCCTCTTTAAAATATAAAAGCATAAGGCATGTTATTATTTCAAATTCTGTTGGATGATTATATCCTTCTTCTATAACCTTATCTACTACAACCTTTATTCTTGTCATAAGATTTGCTAAAGATTCTTTTGGTATATTCTCTCCGTTTATTTGAATTCTCTCTTCAAACTCCTCTAAAAAAGGAGAAGTGTACATGCCAACCTTAAAGCCCTTTCCTTTAAGAAGCTCTGTAATCATAGCAGTTGTAGAACCTTTTCCATTAGTTCCTGCAACATGAATAAGCTTTAATCCCTTATGAGGATTTCCTAGTAATTCTAAAATTCTATAGGTTCTTTCAAGACCATAATTAGAGCCAAAATTTCCAACTTCATGTATGTAATTCATTGCTTCATTATAATTCATTATATTTCCTTTATCCTTTCTATATTTAATGACTTTAAAAGCCAAAATTCATTAACTTAAAAATTGCTTTAATTAAAAAAAGTATTGCTTTATCACGAAATTGTGATACAACAATACTAATATTATATTTCCTTTATATTCTTTATTCAAGTAAATAATATGTATAATCTATTAAAAGTAATTTACTCCTAATATCATTTCTTCACCAAAATATATATCGCATAGCTTAGTGACACCACACACAAGAAGATGGCAGATAACATCTCATTTTTTACTGTAATAGCATTTGCATTTGCAAACACACTTAAACTATTAATCATACTGTGAGTTATGATGCATGGCCACAAGCTTTTTCCCTTATAAAATATAATAGTAAAGAGAAAACCTATAGCAACTGCATAGCAAATCTGAATCAGTGTTTCTAATTTGTTTTGTCCATTAAACAAATTAACAATATGCCCCAAACCAAATGTAACACTAGAAATAAAAATAGCATATTTTATATTTTTCTTACATAACGCCTTGAACAAAAATCCTCTGAAAATAACTTCTTCCAAAAAGCCCACACACATCATACTGATAATATATAACACTGTTTCTAAGACTGATAAGTTTAGCTTAAATCCAAACCAAAGATTCGTTGAAGCTAATAGCACAAGTGGTATAAAATATAAATATTGTCTTACATTCCCCTGAAATTTATATAAACCATATTTCTCCTTCAAGCCATTTTTACAAATCCAGCAATAAATAATAGCTGTCATTACAACAGAAACTAGAACTGTCACTATTTTCGATATTCCTATCACACCTGAAACACCATCTGCTAAGCTGAATAAAACAATATATAAAACAATCCAAATAAGAGAAAATCTTAATTCATTTTTATCATATAATTTCTTTATTATTACTCTCCTTTGCTACATAAACTGCACCATGAAGTACCTTTGTCAATGTTGTTATCAACTTTTTTTCATCATAAACCATTGTATTATTTGCATACAGGCTTGCATAACCATGTATATAGATAAATAATGTGTGGAATATCTCTTTTGCTTCAGATAACGAAACTCCCATTTCCTGTTGAAACACAGAAATTATTGGTGACAATTCTTCAGAATCTATCAAATCTGCTATACTTGCACCTGAAAATTCATTAGATTGAAACAAGAAACGGAACAGATTACTTTCTTCTTTTGCAAAACGAATATAATTTATCCCAATCATCAACAAAGGATTTTCAAAGCAACCATTTAAATTCATAATATAATCTGTATGATATGAATCTGCTTTTTGATAGACTGCCTTCCTTATCTCCTCAACAGTTGAAAAATAATATAAAACTGGCTGCGTTGAACATTTTAGTTGTTCTGAGATATGACGTGCAGTAATCTTTGTCTCACCTTCCATACGCACAATATCAAAAGCAGCATCCACTACCATATCCTTTGTAATCTTCGCTTTTGGCGGCATAATGTTCTCACCTCACAATATAATTATTGTTATATAACATATGTTATATTAAAATTTTTTGTTTGTCAATGCTTATATTCTTCTTGTTTATATTTTTGATAGGTCCATCCTCACAAACCATATTCATTTGTTTCAAAACTATATACTTTTGAAACAAATGAATTAATGGCAAAAAAACTGTTTGATATTTTCTTATCATTTAAAACATCAAACAGTTAATTACAAAGTATATTAAATCTTATACATTTAATCAAGACTAACTTCTAAATATAAGTTCTTCTCTTGAAAATAATATTTTTGCTACTATTAATGCTAAAGCAACATAAAATATATGCCATGCTAGTACTATTAATATATGAGTTGTGTTATAAATTCCTATCATAATCTCTTTCATAACACATATAGAATTTATTATTGGTATGTTTAAAAATAACATACTTATATTTTTTACATCCATATACATTGGTATAAAAGCTAAAATCATAATAGGTACTATAAGTCCTGAAAGATAGGTATTAGCTTCTTTTGTTGACCTTGCAGAAATACTTATTACAACTTGTAGGGTACTTATAAAAATTATAATAAAAATACAAAATAAAATTATAAATAAAATAGTAATTATATCTATATTAAGATTTATACTTTCTCCTAACCCTTCAGTTGCTGAATTTACAAAGCCTTTAAAGGATACAAATAAAGATACCATACTTAATAATAACGCAACTACTGATATAATTGAAATTGTTGTAATTTTTCCCCAAAGTATTGAATTTCTATTAACTGAAGTTGAAAGAAGAGGCTCAAAGGTTCCTCTTTCCTTTTCTCCTGCACCTAAATCTGCTGCAAGACCAATAGTTGGAGATAAAAGCATTATAACAATTAAAGCTGGAAGCATTCCTAAAATTGTATTTGCATTAGAGTTATTTGTTCCATCTTCATTTATTCCTGACTTTGTTTCTATATTTATAGGATTTAAAATTTCTGAATTTACATCTAACTTTGAAAGCCTATTTTCTACTATAGAATTACTATAACTAATAACTATACTTTCAATGATACTTTCTGCTATAGTAGATTTTTCTGATTGGTCATCTATAAGAATTTCTAAGTTTATGCTATTTCCCTTTTCTATTTCTTCATCCACATTATCTGGAATATTTATTATAAGCTGAAGTTTTCCATCCTTTAAAGCTTTTTTAGGCTCATCATAATTTTTTTCTTTTATATTTTCCTGTGAAGTTAAAAGCTTTCCTAACTCTGAATCTTTGTCTCCATTAATAACTACATTAATTTCCTTTTTTGCATCCTCTTGGCTAGACTGCATTGTAACAGACATTATTTGAAATAATACAGGATAAATAAGAATTGGAAGAAGTATTGTAAAAGCTAATGTTTTTCTATCTCTTATTATATCTATTAATTCCTTTTTTAATATTGTAAAGAAATTACTCATAATCCTCTTCACCGTTGCATAAAACTTATAAAAAGTTATAAATATATAAATTTTACTTTGTTTCCTTCTTCATAAAGCTCTATTTTGAAATAGTAAA
>ONGV01000106.1 GCA_900317445.1 uncultured Eubacteriales bacterium
AAGGATACAAAGATAACTGATTTATTATATATGTGTCATTCACATGTAGAAATAGGAATATCACTTGAAGATGTATTTAAGTATATTTATGATAGATATACAGGAATAGTTAATGAATTAGGTTTAAACTTTGATATCAAAAAGCATTTAGATATAGTAAAGAAAGATCTTGAAAATGGGGCTTCAAAAGATTATGCAGCTAGTAGAGGAGAATATCTAAATGGTTTAATATTAGCAGCTTATTTAGGATATGAATTTGTAGATGCTAAAGATGTTATTGTATTTACTCATGATGGTTCACTAGATATGAAAGCAACAAAGGTAGCATTAAGTGAAAAATTAAAAAATATAGAAAGAGCAGTAATACCAGGATTTTATGGAGCAGATAAAGATGGAAACATAGTTACCTTCTCAAGAGGTGGTTCTGATGTAACAGGAGCATTAGTTGCAGCAAGCATAAATGCAGATTTATATGAAAACTGGACAGATGTATCTGGTTTCTTAATGGCAGACCCAAGAATTGTTGAAAATCCTAAAGCAATAGATGAAATTACATATAAAGAATTAAGAGAACTTTCTTATATGGGAGCTTCTGTACTTCATGAAGATGCTATTTTCCCAGTTAGAGAAAGTGGAATTCCAATAAACATAAAGAACACAAATAAGCCAGAAGATAAAGGAACATTTATAGTGCCTGAAACTAAAGATGATGAATCAAAGATATTAACAGGAATAGCTGGTAAAAAAGATTTCACAGTAATATCAATAGAAAAAGCTATGATGAATTCAGAAATGGGATTCTGTAGAAAAGTTCTTGGTGTATTAGAAATGAATGGAGTTTCTTTTGAAAATATGCCTTCAGGAATTGATTCAGTATGTGTAGTTATTTCTGATAGTGAATTAAAGAATAAGAAAGAAAAAATAGTTGAAGAAATAAAAAGAACTTGCAATCCTGACTCTATAATAGTTCATCCAAACATGGCATTAATAGCCACTGTTGGTAAGGGAATGGCTAGCAAGAAAGGAGTAGCAGCTACTGTATTTACAGCTTTATCAGAAGCAGATGTAAATGTAAGAATGATAGACCAAGGTTCATCAGAAATGAATATTCTTGTTGGAATAGAAAATGATGATTTTGAAAAGGGAATAAAGGCTATTTACAAAGCTTTTAACTAAACAGATGTAAATACTTAAGCTTGTTTCAAAACTATTAATTCCTTATGTTATTCAGTCATTCCGTCGGCAGGCTCCAAGTCATGCCTTCATAAAATAAGGAAACTAATAGTTTAATAAACAAAATTAAGATTGAAAAGGGAATAAAAGCTATTTATAAAGCTTTTAACTAAACAGATACAAACTCTTAAGCTTGTTTCAAAAATATTAGTTTCCTTATGTTATTCAGTCACTCCGTCGACAGGCTCCAAGTCGTGCCTTCATAAAATAAGGGAACTAATATTTTAATAAACAAAATTAAGATTATAAAAAATGGCTGTTGCATTAAGAATTTATAGCATTTTACTAAAATGTTATTATATTTCTTGTGTAACAGCCTTTTTTATTAAACTTTGTTTTTTGGCTTTTATGAAGTTAAGCCATTTGTTAAGAGTATTTTAATCAAAGTTTTTTAACCCAAATATGTCTTAAATCTTTTATAAAGAATAAATCTTTTTGGTTTTTCTTTAATTTCAGTTATTGTTTTATATATAATTAAAAAATGTTTTCCAAGTATTAGGACCACAAATTGCATCTGTTGATAAGTTTGCATAATCTTGAAATTTTATTAAAGCATCATGAGTATTAGGACCAAATAGACTATCTATAGAAATATCAGGAAACACATGATATTTAGAATTAAATTCACATAATAATAATTGTAAATAATGTACTGCATTACCAGAAGTTGTATGATTGTATCCTACATAAGTAGTGTTTATGTTTATTGAATAATTTTTACTTCCTTTTACTTGAATGTAATTATCATGATATGAAATACTATAATATTCTGAAGAACTATAAGTGTTTATGTTTAAATCTTTAGAAATATTTAAGGGAACAAAAATTTCATCTTTAGGTTTTGGAGATATTCCTAAAGCAACACAATTATCTAAATATTCTTTTTTTATGATATCAGGAGCATTTTCATAAGTGAAGTTTTCTCCATAAATTACAAATGATATATTTTCATTAGAAGATATGTTAATGTCATTAACAGTAGCTTGGACACTTGAAATATTACTTAATAGGCAAAAAATAATAAGTATTAAAATTGAAAAAAAATTTGATAATTTCATAAAAAATCCCCCTTAGTTTGGATAATCAGGATCATAAATATAATCAATTGGTTTTTTTGTTTCAGAATCTACTATAACAGTAAATAAATAAACAAAATTAGAATCATTTTCTTCTTCTATAGATTTATTAGTATTAATTTTTTCATCATTGTTTTTAAAATTAGTATTACTTTCAAAAGAGTTTATTGGAATTATTGAAGTATTATCATTAGTTGTTACATTAAAAGAAATTAAAAATGTAGGTAATGATAATATAAATATCAATAAAATAAATGAACAACTAATATTTTTAATAGTATACTTTTTATTACATGTAATCTTATCTAGCCTTAACTTTAGAAGTTTTCCATCACTAGAAAGAGGTAATACAAGTGGAAGGTTTCTACTTTGATATGCAATACTTAATAATGTATTTCCATAAGCAATTTTTTCCTTAGAAGAAAGATTTTTTACAACCATTTCATCACAAGAAACTTCACACCATATATTTAAATTTTTATTTAACAAATGTATAAATGGATTAAACCAATAAAATGATTTTAAAAATAAACATAAATATTTTATATATAAATCTTTTCTCTTAAAATGTATTAATTCATGAAATATTATATCCTTAATATTTTTTATATTGGAAATATCTTTTGGAAATATAATTGTTGGATTTAAAATTCCAATAAGCATAGGTGTATAAACAGAATCATTTAATTTAACATTTATATATTTTTTTACATTTAATTCTTTTTTACATTCTTCAATTAATTTAATTAAACAAATATCTTCAATATCATGATTATGTAAATATAGATTCTTATTAAATTTAATATAAAAAAAAATTTTAAAAAATAAACAAGATGAAAATACTAAAAGCCATAATAAAAAAACATAAAATACAA
>ONGV01000071.1 GCA_900317445.1 uncultured Eubacteriales bacterium
CACCTAAAGAACTTATAGATAAAAATATAGCAAGTGATTATGCAAAGCTTGGAAATATATTTGAACTTAAAAATAAAGATGAAAATTATAAGACTTTAGAAGATATCCTAAAAGGAGAAGAAATAATAGCAAGAATTACAAGTCAATTTAATTTAGAAAGAAAATTTAATAGTGAAGACTTTATTTCACTTTTATTCTATTTAGGGCTACTTACAATAAAAGGTGAAGACTTTGGTGATGCCATTTTAGGAACTCCTAATAATACTATAAAAGAATTATATTTTGATTTTTATGCAAAAAGATTAGAAGAAGAAAGTAATTTTGAATTAGATACAAAAGAAGTAAAGGATGCCTTAAAAGAAATTGCAAAAAAAGGAAGTAACTTAAAACTTATAAAGCTTGTAGAATGTACTTTAAATAGACTATCAAATAGAGATTATATCACATTCAATGAAAAGTATATAAAGCTTATATTTTTAACCTATTGTTACCTAAGCAGAATATATTTAGTAAAATCAGAATATGAAGTAGAGAATGGATATATAGATATTGCACTTTTAAAACAAGTAAATATGGAACCAAAGTATTTTGGAATTATGGAACTTAAATATATTTCTAAATCAAAATATGAAGAAAAAGGGGAAGAAATAGTAAAGGAAAAACTTGAAGAAGCAAAAGAACAATTAAAAAAATATACTACTTCTGAAGAGCTTAAAAATATTATAAACTTAAAAAAATGGGCAATAATATTTGTTAATGATAAATGTGTTGCTAATATAGAATTAAATTAGCGCAGATACTATCAGCTTTTTCTGCGTAAAAAGGAGAATTTTTATATGTTGTTAAGTGTTGCATTGATTTTAATTATTGGTATGTCTATGGGATGGATATGTCAAAGAGTAAAATTGCCAAGCCTGCTTGGAATGTTAATGACAGGTATTGTTTTAGGACCATATGTTTTAAACTTGCTTGATGTAAGTATTTTAAACATTTCATCAGAACTTAGAAAAATTGCTTTGATTATAATTTTAACAAGAGCTGGTTTGGGACTCGATTTATCAGGACTCAAAAAAATTGGCAGACCAGCTATTCTTATGTGCTTTATTCCTGCAAGTTTTGAACTGTTAGGAATGATTCTTATTGCACCAAAAGTTATGGGACTATCAATTTTAGAAGCAGCTATCATGGGTTCTGTTTTAGCAGCAGTATCTCCTGCTGTAGTTGTGCCAAGAATGGTAAAAATGATGGACGAAGGGTACGGAACAGACAAAGGAATTCCACAATTAATATTAGCTGGGACTTCTGTAGATGATGTATATGTAATTGTGCTTTTTTCAACTTTTATCGGAATAATGCAAGGAGAAGGAACTTCAGTATTAAGTTTTGTGAATATTCCAGTATCAATTATTCTAGGAATTTTTATAGGAATTTTCATTGGATATTTACTGGCATTTTATTTTAAAAAGATACATATACGTGATACTTCAAAAGTCCTTCTTATTCTAAGTATTTCATTCATATTGGTTGTAATTGAGGACAAACTCACAACAGCTATTACATTTTCAGCTCTCATAGCAATTATGTTTATTGGAGTTGGACTACAAAGAAAAAGAGAAGTTGTTGCAAAAAGATTGGCACTTAAATATGGAAAGCTATGGGTAGCAGCTGAAGTATTCTTATTTGTACTTGTAGGTGCAACAGTTAATATTGGATATCTTAAAAATGTGGGCTTCAAGGCATTAATTGTCATTATAGGTGCGTTGATGTTTAGAATGCTTGGAGTATTTGTATGTCTTCTTAGAACCAATCTTTCAGGAAAAGAAAGGTTGTTTACAATGATGGCATATACGCCAAAAGCAACTGTTCAGGCAGCAATAGGTGGAATACCATTAGCATTAGGATTTGCTTGTGGAGATACCATATTAACAGTTGCAGTATTGGCAATAGTGTTAACGGCTCCTCTTGGTGCTTTTGCTATAGATTTATCATATAAAAAATTATTGTCAAAGTGAAATTTGAAACAAAGTAAATAGAAACAAAAATCTAGTTTGTAGGAGAGTTTTTGGACTCTCCTACAAAAAAATCTCATTTATCAACTATTTGCTGTGAAATAGTCTTAAGTTACAATTTTTAAGATATTAGTTTTTTCTTTAAATTATTTATGTTTTCTTCAATCTTTCTAATTGTTTCAGCAAAAACCTCATCACTTTGTCCTGAAGGATCATCTAAGCCCCAATTTTCTGCATAC
>ONGV01000033.1 GCA_900317445.1 uncultured Eubacteriales bacterium
CTTGAAAAATGTCTTGGTGCTCATAAAAGATTTGAATATAAAGGTGAAGTTAATGGAGTTACTGTAATAGATGATTATGCTCATCATCCAACAGAAATTAAAGCAACTTTAAACACTGCTAAAAAAATTCCTCACAATAAAATTTATTGTGTATTCCAACCTCACACTTATACAAGAACAAAAACATTATTTAATGAATTTACAACAGCCTTTAATGATGCTGATGAATTAGTTTTAATGGATATATATGCTGCTAGAGAAAAAGATACAGGGCTTGTTTCTTCTGATGAATTAGGAGATGCTATAAGAAGAACTGGATTAAAATGTACAAATGTTCACTCTCATGATGAAGCTACATCTTACATAAAAGAACATGCTAAAGCTGGAGATGTTGTTTTAACAGTTGGAGCTGGAGATGTTGTTCTTGTAGGAGAAAAATATTTAGCAGAATAAACATACTTTGCTGTAATTTTAAATTAAACCTTTGGCTGTAATTTAACAGATTAATGTAATTTTTATATCTTTTCTGTTATTATACAGCCATTTTTTCTACAATAAATCATATACTCAATTAATATAAAAATATGTTATTTAACAAATAAACTTCTAAAAGTTTTTATCTTTTTTAATAATATTATTTTAATTTTTAGGCAAACTATATATAGGAGTGATTTTTATGGATTTATTAACAAATATTCAAAGAGCTTCAGATTATATTTTAAAAAGAAGCAAGTACAAACCTGAAATAGGACTTATTCTTGGTTCTGGACTAGGAGCATTAGCCAATTTAATAGAAAATCCAGAATACTATACTTATGATAAATTGCCAAACTTTCCAATTTCAACTGTAGAAGGACATGAAGGCCGTCTTGTTATAGGAACTCTTCAAGGAAAAACTGTTGTTGCTATGCAAGGAAGATTTCATTACTATGAAGGCTATAAAATGGAGGAAGTTACTTTTCCTATTAGAGTAATGAAGTTACTTGGTGTAAAAACATTAATAGTAACTAATGCGGCAGGAGCAGTTAATACCTCATTTAAACCTGGAGATTTAATGATAATAACAGACCATATCAATCTTTCAGGAAATAACCCTCTTATTGGAGAAAACTTAGATTTATTTGGTCCAAGATTTCCTGATATGTCAAATGCCTATAACAAAGAACTTAGAAAAATAGCTAAAAATGTAGCAAACTCTATTAATATTGATATTAAAGAAGGAGTTTATGCTATGATGAGTGGACCAACATATGAAACTCCTGCAGAAATCAAAATGATAAGAACATTAGGAGGTGATGCAGTTGGAATGTCCACAGTACCTGAAGTAATTGTAGCAAATCACTGTGGCATTAAGGTTATTGGAATATCTTGCATGACTAATATGGCTGCTGGTATATTAGAACAACCATTAAACCATGAAGAAGTTATTGAAACATCAAATAAGGTTAAAAATAATTTTATAAAGCTTATGGAAACACTAATAAAAGAAATTTAATTTATCAAAAAGGGGGATCTTATTAATTTTTATCATAAAGGAGACTTAAGATTGAATAGATTAATAGGATTACTTGGAATAATTATAATTCTTGGAATTGCTTATTTGCTATCTGAGAATAAAAAGAAAATTAATTGGAGACTTGTTTTAGTTGGATTAGGATTACAAATTTTATTTGCATTAATAATTCTAAAAATACCAATTGGAAGAAGATTTTTTGAATTTTTTAGTAAGGGTATAACAAAAATATTAGACTTTACTAGTGAAGGAACTGTATTTTTATTTGGAAGTCTTACAGATGTTAATACTTTTGGTTCAATATTTGCTCTTAATGTACTTCCTACAATAATTTTCTTTTCATCACTTATGGCAATTTTATATTATTTAGGAATTATGCAGGTTATTGTTAGATTTATTGCAAAGATAATATCAAAACTTCTTGGAACATCAGGTGCAGAAACCTTAAGTGCTGTTGGGAATATATTCTTGGGTCAAACAGAAGCTCCTCTTCTTGTAAAACCTTATATAAATAGAATGACAAAATCAGAGCTTACAGCAATTATGGTAGGAGGAATGTCCACTGTAGCTGGTGGAGTTATGGCAGGTTATATTTCTATGGGAGTAAATGCAGGTCATTTACTTGCAGCAAGCATAATGGCTGCTCCTGCTGGGCTTGTTCTCGCTAAAATTTTAGTTCCAGAAGTTGAAGAACCAGAAACAAAAAATACAACTAAGATTTCTACAGAAAAAACAGCTTCTAATGTTGTTGAAGCTGCTGCAAATGGTGCTAGCGAAGGGCTTTCTTTAGCTTTAAATGTAGCTGCAATGCTCCTTGCTTTTGTAGCATTAATAGCCCTTTTAAATTATTTAATTGGACTTATTGGAAGCCTTTTTGGATTTCCTACTTTAAGTCTTCAATGGATATTAGGAAAGATTTTCTCCCCACTAGCATTTGTTATGGGAGTTCCAATAACAGATATATCAATTGCTGGAAGCCTTTTAGGTGAAAAGATTATGATTAATGAATTTGTAGCCTATTCAAGCTTGTCAAACTACATAACAGAAGGAATTCTTCAAGAAAAAACTGTTCTTATTCTTACTTATGCCTTATGTGGATTTGCAAATATAAGCTCAATTGCAATACAAATAGGAGGAATTGGAGGAATTGCCCCTAATAAAAAATCCACAATAGCAAAACTTGGTCTTAAAACTTTAATTGGTGGTGCCTTAGCCACTTGCCTTACTGGCACAATTGCAGGAATATTATTTTAAACAAAAAGAACTTGATAAAATTAAAGTATCAAGTTCTTTTTTGTTTATATGTATCCGAGCTGTTTATTTATAAATATCCAGAAAAACATTGTTATTATAGAAAACAATGAAGTAAATACCACTATTTGACCAGCTAAATCTCCATCTGCACCCATTTGTTCTGCCATAGTAAAAGAAGATACTGCACCAGGTGCTGCAAACATTGTAATTAAAGTTCCTAATTCTATTCCTCTAAATCCTAAAGCTATTGCAATTGGCAAAAATATTGCAGGTGCTAGTATAAGCTTTCCAAAGACAGTAAAGATAAGTTGTTTAACATGTGCTGATATAGATTTAAATTCAAAACTTCCACCTAATATAGCAAGAGCTAAAGGTGTTGCAACTTTAGATAAATCACTAGCTGTCTTATCTAATATATAAGGAAGTTTTATTCCTAAAACTATCATTAGTATTCCTGCAAGGGATGAAAGTATAAGAGGATTTGTTATTATTCCTTTTATAATTTTTTTAATATTTATTTTTCTTCCCCTAAATATTTCTAATGTTATTACTGCTAAAAAATTATATGTAGGAACTATTGTGGCTATTAAAATTGATGGAATTCCTATATTTTTTTCTCCAAATAAAGAGATTGCTACTGGAAGTCCAAAAAGTACAAAATTACTTCTAAAAATCCCTTGAATTATAACTCCTCTTCTTCTATTTTCTTTTTCAAATAAAGGAATAATTAAACACAATACTAAAAACATAATAAATACACTAGCTGATGCAAATATCATAAGTTTAGGATTTAGTCCTGATTTTAAATCTGTTTTATAAACATTGTAAAATAACAATATAGGTAAAAATGATTTAAAAACTGCTTTATTCATTACCTTTAATGTATGTTCATCCCATAGTTTTGTAATCTTTAATATATATCCTAATAAAATATTCAAAAATAATGGTACAACTACATTAAATGATATTATTAGATTTTCCATTTTTATATTTTCCTCCAAAAATTATTATTTTATCCTAACTTGGAGCTAGCAGGACAAAAAAAGCAAAATAATATATTTAATCTGCCTTTTATTATATCATAAAAATAATAGGAATATTTTATTTGAAAATTGCAATACATTTTAATTTATCATAATAGATTTTAAGAGTATAATTATGTGTTGTACAAGTTTTAAATATCATACTTAGGAGGAAAACATTATGAAAATGTCAATAATTTCAGATATACATGGAAATATATATGCATTAAGAAATATAATTGATAAAATAGACGATGAAAAAGTAGATTTTATAATTTGTCTTGGAGATTTAGTTGGATATGGACCACACCCTAATGAAGTTGTATCTTTTATAAAGAGAAAAAATATCCTTTGTATAAAAGGCAATTATGATGCTTCTGTTGTTGATGGAAGCTATACATTTATAAGAGAAACTGAAACAAATTCTTTTTCTTTACCTTGGTGTGTAAATGAATTAAGAGCAGAAAATAAATATTTTTTAGATAATCTTCCTTTATCAATAACTATGGAATTTAATAATAAAAAGATTAAATTTGTTCATGGAAGTCCTAATAAAATAAATGAATACCTATTTGAGAATGAAGAAAATACAAAAAATGTAATGTTAAATTTAGAAGAGGATATCTTGGTTTGTGCTCACACTCATATACCATCAGTTAAAAGTTTTAATGATAAATTATTTATAAACTGTGGAAGTGTTGGAAAACCAAAAATAGGAGTTCCTGACTCTACATATTGCCTTTTAGAAATAAATAAAAATGGACTGGTTAAAGCAGAAATTAAATATGTTTCTTATGGAGTCAATAAAATTATAAAAGATATGGAAATGCTCAAATTTCCTTCACATTTAATTCAAAGCTTCAAAGATGGAATAGAATAAGTTGCATTTATAAATAAAGTATTGTAAAATTTAATTGTTATCTTTTACACATTCATTCTTTAATGGCTTTCAGGTAGAATGAATGTTTTTTATTTCTATAACAAATCCAAAATACTCATTATAAATTTTAATTAGGAGGAGATTTTTTTGAATAAATCAATATTAGTTAAATCACTTTATAGAAACACTAATGAATATGTATCTAAAGATGTTAAAATCTCTGGATGGATTAGAACTTTAAGAGCTTCAAATGCTTTTGGTTTTATTGAAGTTAATGACGGTTCTTTCTTTAAAAATATTCAAGTAGTTTTTGATAACAAACTAGATAACTTTAAGGAAATTTCAAAGCTTCCAATAAGTTCATCAATTACTGTAATTGGTACTCTTGTTGAAACTCCAGAAGCAAAACAACCTTTTGAAATTCAAGCTAAAGAAGTTATTATTGAAGGTATGTCTGATTCAGACTACCCACTACAAAAGAAAAGACATACATTTGAATATCTAAGAACTATTGCTCATTTAAGACCAAGAAGTAATGCCTTTTCAGCAGTTTTTAGAGTACGTTCTGTAGCTGCTTATGCAATTCACAAGTTCTTCCAAGACCAAGGTTTTGTATATACAAACACTCCTATCTTAACAGGAAGTGATTGTGAAGGTGCTGGAGAAATGTTCAAAGTTACAACTTTGGATTTAAATAATCTTCCTAAAACTGAAGATGGAAAAATTGATTATAAAAAGGACTTCTTCGGAAAAGAAACTAACCTTACTGTTTCAGGACAACTTAATGGAGAATCTTTTGCTTTAGCATTTAGAAATATTTATACATTTGGTCCTACATTTAGAGCAGAAAATTCAAATACAACAAGACATGCTGCTGAATTCTGGATGGTAGAGCCTGAAATAGCTTTTGCAGACCTTGATGATGATATGGAACTTGCAGAAAATATGCTTAAATATGTTATAAATTATGTTATGACTGAATGTCCAGAAGAAATGGCTTTCTTTAATCAATTTGTAGATAAGGGACTATTAGATAGATTAAATCATGTTGTATCTTCTGACTTTGGAAAAGTAACATACACAGAAGCTGTAGAAATATTAAAGAACTGTGGAAGAACTTTTGACTATCCTGTTGAATGGGGTATTGACCTTCAAACAGAACATGAAAGATATTTAACAGAAGAATATTTTAAAAAGCCAGTATTTGTCACAGATTATCCAAAGGAAATTAAAGCTTTCTACATGAGATTAAATGATGACAATAAAACTGTTGCTGCAGCAGATTGCTTAGTTCCTGGAATTGGAGAAATCATAGGTGGAAGCCAAAGAGAAGAAAGACTTGATGTATTAAAGAAGAGAATGGCAGAATTAGGTCTTAATGAAGAAGATTATTGGTGGTATCTAGAACTTAGAAAATATGGTGAAACTAAGCATGCAGGATTTGGCTTAGGTTTTGAAAGACTTATCATGTATATTACAGGTATGGGTAACATAAGAGATGTTATACCATTCCCTAGAACTACAGGTCAAGCTGATTTTTAATATTGCTAAAAATATTAATTTTAAAGATTTTAGGTTATGGCACAATAATAACTTTATGCCATAACCTTTTTTATTTTTTCTTTAATACAAAACTCCCAATACCTATACTGCATATTGTAAATATTGATACTACTCCTATACTTAATGACTTTTTTGCATTTTGATTATTAATATAAATATCTACATTTTTAGGTTCTGTGGTAATGTATTTCTTATTTATTGAAACAAAGTTTTTATTTTTAGCCAATAAAATATTCACATTAATTGCAACTAACAATACTAATGTTATGCATAAAAGAAACTTTCCAAATTTCTTAATCATAATTATCACTCCAATTAAACATTTCTTAATTTTAGTTTATCCTTCTTTTTTTAAAATTATATTAAATTAATGTTTAATTTTATTATTTGTTAGTTAATATTTTCCTTATAGTATCATCCAATTTTTAACTTTATTATTTAAAAAGCATTAGACTTTATTTATATTTTTTTAATAAATAAAATTTTATTTAATTTTTTTTCAAAAAACTATTGCATTATTCTAACTTCGTGATATAATAAAATCATAAATTCTAATTTCATATTTTTAATCCTTATACACAATTAAATTACTTACATAAAAAACAAACTATCAACATTTCCTCATGTTAATAGTTTGTTTTTCTTTATATTTTTTTAATTAGATTGTTTCATAGTTAATTTCTTATTTTTAATTTCTTTCTCTTCACTTTTTTTCTTTAAAACCTCTTTAATATTATTTCCACTAAGAACTAAAATATCTCCTTCTTCTATTACTGTTGAACCTTTTGGAACTAAAACTTCATCTTTCCTTTTTATCATAACTATCAAAATTTCCTCTGGTATGTTAGCATCCATTATGGATTTTCCTTCTAATCTATCACCTTTAGGTATAGTCATTTCAATTAATTGAGTACTTTTTTCCTCTTTATAGTCATTAAAAGTTCTTAATACAGATATATTGTTATCTACTAAATCTAATTTTCGAGCTACAAATGGAATAAGAGTTCCTTGTAAAGATACTGAAATTAATGCAATTAAGAAAATAATATGATATATATCATTTTCAAAAGTTATTTCTTGGGTAACTGCAAAAATTGCAAAAACTATTGAAGCTGCCCCTCTAAGTCCTACCCAAGATATAAATAAAATCTCCTTTAAAGATGTTTTAAAGAATTTCATTATTATAAATGTTGCTATAGGTCTTGCTACAAGAATCATAAAAATAGAAATAGATATTCCATAAAACATTACTGATGATAATTTAGAAGGGAAGGATAATAATCCTAATATAAAGAAAAGCATTATTTGCATAAGCCATGATATTCCATCTAAATATTGAACCAAACTCTTTTTGTGAGGTATTCTGCTATTTCCAAGAATTATTCCTGCAATATAAACACTTAAATATCCGTTACCACCTACGAATTCACTTAATGAATAAGATAATACTGCTATAGCTGTAATACATATTGGATAAAATCCTTCTATTTCAAAATTCATATACCTTAAAAATAATACCATTAATTTTGCTAAAATAACTCCTACTACTATTCCTAAAATTACTTGCATTATAAGAAATAAACCAATATTTATATTGTTATTTTTATTCATAAAAGTTATTACTGTAAGTGTTAGCATATATGCAAAAGGGTCATTACTACCACTTTCAATTTCTAATAAAGAAGCTAATCCATCTTTTAAATTTAATTTTTGAGCCCTTAAAATATTAAATACTGAAGCCGCATCAGTTGAAGAAACAACTGAACCTATAAGAAAAGATTCTAAAATAGGCAATCCAAGAACAAAATTACAAAATAGCCCTGTAAGACCTGCTGTACCAATTACACCTACAGTTGACATTAAAATAGCTTGTGGTGCTACTGGTTTAGCCATTCTCCAATTTGTACTAAATCCTCCATAGAACATAATAAAGATAAGTCCAAAAGAACACAATTCCTTTGTTAGTTCATAATTATCGAAATAAATTCCTCCAATACCATCAGAACCAAACAACATACCAAATAATATAAATATTAAAAGTATAGGAACTCCAACCTTATATAGTAGCTTACTTGTTGCTACACACATTATTAAAATTACTCCAACTAAAATTAACAAATTTATCATCCCATAATTTATACCTCCTTATTAAATTTTATAAAAAAATTAAGGTTACATTTTTATTGATAAATAAAAATATAACCCCATTGTTAATCTCACACAAATTTCTTAACATTATAATACAATAATTTTACTATAACTTCAATAACAATATAATTTTTGCTATAATCTTAACAAAATATTTACACATTAATTATTCATTCCATAATACTATTTTATTCTTTTTTAAGCTATTAGTTACATCAATTATTCTTTGATTAGAAGAGCCTCTAAATTTTAAACCATCTTCTTTTTTATCTTCTTCAAATTTTCCATCAACTAATACATCTAAATATTTTATTAATTCACTCCAACCCTTATGTTCATCCTTATGTTCTAAAATATATTCATATGTATATCCAGTATAACTCCAAACACTTAATCCATTTTCTTTAAACTTTTTTGCCATATATGCAAATTTATCTGCTTGCTCAAAAGGGTCTCCCCCACTAAAGGTTACTCCCTTTAAGAAAGGTTCTTCTAAAACATCTTTTATTAGTTCATCCATATCTTTTTCTTCTCCACCATTAAAGTCATGGGTTTCTGGATTAAAACATCCCTTACAGTTATGTTTGCATCCTTGAGAAAAAAATACTCTTCTCATACCTGGACCATTAACTAAACTTTCATATGCAATACCAGAAAGTCTTATGTTTTTATTCATAATTTTCCACTCCTAAACATAATAAAATGGAGCTACAATAAAAATAATATGATAGCTCCATTATCTTTAAACTTAAAAATTATTTTTGAGATTTTAAGGTTGCTTCTAACCAGTTAATAAATTGTCTAGCAGACCTTGGAGAACGTCCATTGTGCCATTTTTCCCATTTTAAAGCTTCACTATGTAAATATTCTTTATCAACCTCTAATCCCTTGCTTTCAACAATTCCATCTACAATCTTTAAGAATTCATTTTGATTTGGAGTAAAGAAGCTTATTGTTATACCAAATCTATCTGCTAATGATAATTGTTCCTCTCTTGTATCCTTTGAGTGAATCTCATCTTCATTAGAGAATTTTTCTTGAATTAAATGTCTTCTGTTAGTTGTAGCATATATTAATATGTTATCTGGTCTATTTTCTACTCTTCCTTCTAGTATTGTCTTTAATGCTGAATAACTTGCTTCATTTTCTTGGAATACTAAATCATCAACAAATATTATAAACTTCTGCTTTTTATGTCTTAAAAGTCTTATAATTCTAGTAAAATCACTTAATTGTTCCTTATCTACTTCTATAAGTCTTAATCCTTGGTCATAATATTCATTTAAAACAGCCTTAACAGTAGATGACTTACCAGTTCCTCTAGCTCCATACAATAAAAGATTATTTGCTGGAAGTCCCTTTAAGAAATGTTCTGTATTATCTAGTATTTCTTCCTTTTGCATTTCATATCCAATTAAATCTGAAAGTTTTATTGGGTCTGGATTTTTTATCTCTCTTAAATGACCTTCATCATCATTTTCAAATCTTTCCCACACAAAAGCACTATAAGCAGGTGCTCTTCCTGTTCCATTATTTTTATGATAATCTATTAAATTTTCTGTACATAATGACCAATCATTACTATTCATTAATGCTTCTTTAGTTTTTTCAAAAGGCATTACTGTTTTTGCTGAATATTCCTTTTCATCTATTGACCAATCAATTAAAGATTTAATTCTTTCTTTTATTTCTTCACTTTCTTTGTAACTATCAACTAAAATTTTCTTTATATCTTTACTATTTAATGATACAATTTCCCCTAAAGCTTTTAATTCATTCTTTATTCCTAATAAAGTGAATTTAGGGATTTCCCCATTTACTTCAAGGCCAACACTAAATGGATTATGTGCTAATAATATTTCTTCAACGATTGCTTCTTTGAAAGAAAGATTTTTGCTCTTAGAAAACAATTCATATGTAAATTCATTATATGCTTTTATACATTCATTTATAGATTTGTTTTTTGATATTTTATTTATAAGAGTTGAAAACTTTCCACCAACTCCCTCCTCAAATATCCCTTTATATAAACATAGGGAATCTAAGTTTAACTTTATTTCTTCTTGCTTCTTCATTACCAAAGCCCCCATTTATAATAAAAATTAATATATTTATTATACTACAATACAATTTAAATTTATAGATAGAGGACAATGTTCTTATTTCTTACTATAAGTTTTTCTTGTCATTTAAAAAGTTAAAAAAAGGGGCTGTTTTAATCACAGCCTCTTTTAAAAATATATTTTTTATAATTATCCTTTGTAATAATTAATTAAGCAACCTTTTAATATGATTTCTCTTTCATCATCAGTAAGTTCACCTAATTTTAATTCAAACTCTTTCATATCTTTATTTACAACATAAGCTTTTATTGAATCAACTTTGTTTTCAACTGCTTCTGCAATGTTAGGAATGAATAGGTAGTCTCCATTATCAAAGCATATATCTTCTTTATATAAGAATGGAAGCATACCCCAGTTTATAAGGTTTGAACGATATCTCTTTGTAGCATATTCTTTTGCTATGTTTGCCCATCCACCTAAAACTTTTTGACATGAAGCTGCTTGTTCACGAGCAGAACCATCTCCTGGCTTAACTGCATATATTGTGCTACCAAATCCAGTATTTTCTTTATTAACATCTTTAAAAGTTTCTTTTACTTTTTCTAATATTGGCTTTAATTCTTCAACTGCTTCACAAGGACATTCTCCTGCTATTCTAGCTTTTTCAGCTTTTTGAATTTCTTTTGCACGTCCAACATATGCTGGGTCCTTACGTGATAAAGTAAATTCTGCAAGTCCTAATGGATTTGAACGATATGATGAAGTTTCTCCTGATGGTATTAATTCATCTGTAGTAGTTACTGGGTCATGTATAACTGAAACTACTTTTAAAACTAGATTATCAGTTAATGGTGACATTTTTGGCCAATCAACTATGTTTGGTCCAAATTTTATATCTACTGAAGGGTCTGCTTTTCCTACTCCATTATAAACACGTTTTTCATAAATTGATTTATCAAAGAAATATTTTGGTTTAGTGAAATCAGCATCTATATCTGTTGCTGCTGTTAAGTAACCTTTATTTGCTGCTGTAGCTGCAATTGAACGAGCATCCATAAGTGCAACTGAAGCAATTTGTCCATTTGTTACCTTAGAACCTTCTCTATTTGGGAAGTTTCTTGTAGAATGACGAATACTTAAACCATTATTTGCTGGAACATCTCCTGCACCAAAGCATGGTCCACAGAATGCTGTACGAACTGTTGCTCCAGTTGCCATAAGGTCTGCTATTCTACCATTTTTAACAAGTTCCATAAATATTGGTTGAGAAGCTGGATAAATGCTTAATGAGAATTCGTCTGCACCAATTGATTTTCCTCTTAATATGTCTGCTGCATCACAAATATTTTCAAATCCACCACCAGCACATCCTGCAATTACACCTTGTTCAACGTATAATCTTCCATTATGTACTTTATCTTTTAATGTAAACTTAACTTTATTATTATCAAGGCTTACTAATGCTTTCTTTTCAACATCATCTAAAATATCTAAAAGATTTGCATTTAATTCTTCTATTGTATAAACATTGCTTGGATGGAATGGCATAGCTATCATTGGCTTAACTTTAGATAAATCAACATAAATCATTCCATCATAGTATGCTACTTTTCCTGGATTTAATTCCTTATATTCTTCTACTCTTCCATGAATATCAAAGAAATCTTTTATTGTATTATCAGTTCTCCAAATTGAAGATAGACAAGTAGTTTCTGTTGTCATAACATCAATTCCAATTCTGAAATCTGCACTTAAGTTAGAAACACCATCTCCAACGAATTCCATTACCTTGTTATTAACATATCCATTAGCAAAAACTGCTCCAATTATTGCTAATGCAACGTCTTGAGGTCCAACACCCTTTTGAGGTTTTCCAGTTAAATAAACTCCAACTACACCTGGCATGTTTATATCATATGTCTTATTTAATAATTGCTTAACTATTTCTGGACCACCTTCACCAATTGCCATAGTACCTAAAGCACCATAACGAGTATGGCTATCAGAACCTAATATCATTTTTCCACAACCTGCAAGCATTTCTCTTGCGAATTGGTGAATAACTGCTTGATGAGGAGGAACATAAATTCCACCATATTTTTTAGCACAAGAAAGTCCAAACATATGGTCATCTTCATTAATTGTACCACCTACTGCACAAAGACTGTTATGACAGTTTGTTAGTACATATGGAACTGGGAACTTTTCTAATCCTGAAGCTCTTGCTGTTTGTATAATTCCTACAAAGGTTATATCATGTGAAGTTAATTTATCAAATTTAATTTTTAACTTTTCCATGTTATCAGAAGTATTATGTGCACTTAAGATACTATAAGCCATTGTATTTTTAGCTGCTTCTTCCTTACTTGGATACTTATCCCCCAATTTACTTGCTAGTATGGCAGCTTGTTCGCTTCCATCTTCTACTATCTCAGTACCATTTAAAAGATAGGCACCATTTTTATATAATTTAACCATAAATGCATCCTCCTTAAAATCTAATACTTTCAATATTTTATCACATTTTTTTACAATAAACAATTTATTTTAAGTTCACTTAAATTTTTTATATTATATATTCTATTTAATTTATATTTTATCAAAAAATATAGCTATTTTTTAATTATCTAAATATGTGATAATTCACTATAAAAAAATCTTCACATAGATAAATATAGACACAATATAAAGTAATGTCTCAGTTTAAAAATCACTTTATATTGTGTCTATATAGTTTTATATTTATTATTATTTATAAGTATTTTTATGACTATTAGTATGTGTTATTCTATCTTTTCTTTCATTATATTTTCCTGGACCAAATCTTTCATCTAGACTTAGATATCCAGTTACTCTTGATATTCCTTGTATGTTCATACTTCCACACTTAGGACAACTTACTTCACTGCCATGAAGACTTTCTCCACAATTTTTACAATATCTTATATGGAAGTTAACACCCATATATCCCATATTAGTATTTTCAAAAGCATAATCTATTATATCTTTTATAATATCTTCAGTTGGGTTATCATCAACCTCTATATAGCTTATATGACCTCCATTGCACAACTTATGATATGGAGCTTCTATATCTATTTTTCTTTTTATTGATATAGGATATCCTACTGGAACATGATAACTATTTGTATAATACTCTTTATCAGTAACTCCAGGTATAATTCCAAACATCTTTTGGTCCTTTTTTATAAATTTACCTGAAAGACCTTCTGCTGGTGTTGCATATGCACTCCAGTTTAAATGCGTTTCTTCTGTAAATTCATCAACCTTTTTTCTTAAGAACGTAATTATTTTTAAACCTAGCTCTCTTGAATTCTCATCTTCTCCATGATGCTTTCCTGTTAATGCAACTAAAGTTTCTGCAAGACCAATGAATCCTATTCCCCATGTACCTTGTTTTAAAATTGGCTCTATAGAATCCTCCTGTCCTAAATTTTCTGCACCTTTCATTAAATGTTGCCCAACAACAAAAGGTAAATCCTTAACTCTTAGATTTTTTAATACACTATATCTATGAAGTAAGGATTCCTTTGCTAAATCAATTTTTTCTTCAAACATTTCAAAAAATCTATCTACATTGCCTTTTGCTTGAATTCCTATTCTAGGAAGATTTATTGTTACTGGAGCTATATTTCCCCTTCCTTTGCATCCTGGCTCACCATTAACATTTTTCATAAGATATGTTCTACATCCCATTGTAGCAGGCATATATCCTCTATCATAATATTCTTTATTAAAATCAGCATCTATGTTCATAAATGTTGGATTCATTCTCTTTGCAGCAACCCTACATGCTAATTTATATAAATAATAATAAGGAGTTCCTTCTTCTCTATTTACACCAGATTTAACTCTAAATATTATATTAGGGAAAATAGGCTGTTCTCCTTTTCCAAGTCCTTTTTCATATTCTAATAAAAATATTTCACAAAGTAATGCTGCATCCTTATTTTTAGGTATTCCTAAATTTATTGAGCTAAATGGTACTTGAGAACCAGCTCTTGAATGCATGGTATTAAGGTTATAAATAACTCCTTGCATTGCTTGATGAACTCTATTTATAAGTTTCTTTTCAACTAATTCCTCCATTCTACTCTCTTCTATACCTAAATCTGAAAGTTCTTTTCTTATTTCTTGCCTAGTAGGCTCTATAAAAATTGACATATCATTGTCAAAGTCAGGATGTGACTGACCTCCAAACATATCATTTTGAGTTGACTGAAGAAGTATACATGAAAGTTCTGCAGCAGTTTCTATTCTTTTAGGAACATTTATTGTTCCATAACCTGTGTTAAATCCCTTCTCTAACACTTCTCTCGTTGGTATGTGAAGACAATTTGTTGTTAGATTATAACTATCTAAATCATGATAATATAAATCTCCTACCTCATGAAGCTTAGCCAAATATTTAGGCATAGTTGCTAAATTATGCCACTTATTTGATTCAGAAGCTATTCTTAAAAGCTTTGAACTAAAGTTATTTCCAACATTTGCATTGTCTCTATCAGTTTCTACTCCAATTTTTTCAATAGTTTGCATTAAATCAGATTTTATATCTCTAATTTTTGTTCTCTCAACTCTATAATTTGAATATGCATTTGCAATATCTTTATATGATTCGTCAACTAATGCTTTTTCAACTAAATTTTGAATTTCTTCAACCTCTATTTTTTCTTTTTCTGTATTTCTAATAAAACCAACTACCCTTTGAACAGTTTCTGAAACCTCACTTACTTTAAGGTCTGAACCAACTTCTGTAGCCGCTCCTCTTATAGCTTGAGCTATCTTTCCTCTATCAAATTCTACTTCTCTTCCATCTCTTTTTACAACATATAGCATCAAAACACCCTCTCAAACACAATATATAGTATGGCTCTTAAATTATTATACTTTATTCTATTACTTATATCAATTATCCATATTTTTAATTTATAAGTATTTTTATGTTTAAGTTTTATTTATATCTATTTTTCTCTTTATATCTACACATTTTAAATTTGACTTATTTTTTCTATGTTATTGAATAATAATATCACTTTTGATATATTATAACTATATCAGTATTGATATAGTTTTTATCATATCACTTTTGATATATTATTATAAATATTTATTTTTCGGAGGAAAAAAATGCAAAAAATAGCTATTCTAACAGATAGTGCATCTGATTTAGATATTGAAACATTAGAAAAATATAATATAAAGTTTGCTCCATTTAGAATAATTTATTCAACTGGAGAATATGAAGATAAGGTAACAATTCATCCTGATGAAGTTTATAGTTCATTAAAAAAAGAAATTCCTACAACTTCACTACCTAGTGCTGAAAGAATAAATGGTATATTAAATACTTTAGAAGAGGAAGGCTATACCCATGTTATATCTATAAATATATCCTCTGAGCTTTCTGGTACTGGAAATTCTATAAGATTAATATTAGAAGACCACCCAAAGCTTACTTCCTTTGTATATGACACCAAAACTCTTACTATTGCAGAGGGCTATATTGCCCTTCAAGCTGCAATAATGGTGCAAGAAGGAAAAAGTTTTGAAGAAATAATTGCTATACTTCCTACATTAAGAAAAAAATCTCACGTATATTTCACTTTAAACACATTGGAATATTTAAAAAAAGGTGGTAGAATTGGAAGAGTAAGTGGTACAATAGGAGAACTTCTTAATTTAAAACCAGTAATATTAGTTGATGATGATGGTATATATACTACTGTTGCTAAAGTAAGAGGTAGAAAACAATCCTTATCTAGGCTTACTAAAATTATAAAAGACTATCTATCTAAAGGTAAGTGTAACATATGGATTATGCATGGTGATGCATTAGAAGAGGGGAAAGAATTCTTTGAATCAATAAAACAACTTGATAATGTAAATGAAATACATTTTTCTTGTATTGGGCCTGCACTTGGAGTTCATACTGGACCTGGGCTAATAGGAGTATTTATATACGAGGTTTAAGTTATTATGAGTGATTTTAATCTTATGAGTAAAGAAGAGATTAAAGCTGAAGAAAAAAGATTATATGAGGAATATAAAGCTAAACTTTCTGAGCTAAAAAAAGCCCAAAAAGAAAAGGAATCTGTAGGGCAGATTTTTACTAAAGGTCTACTTCCTATATATATTCTTCATATTTTAAGTATAGAACCATCTAATGGAAATGATATATCAAAAAAAATTGGAGAAAGAACTAAGGGGTTGTGGATTCCTAGTACAGGTGGTATATACCCATTATTAAAAAAATTTGAAAAGCAAGGTCTTATTATTGGAGAATGGGATGACCCCAAGAAAAAGTTTCAAAAAATTTATAAGCTTACTGAAGATGGCAAAAAAGACTTTGAAAAAAAGAAAAAACTTCTAAAACCTAGAATTGAAGAATCTTTAATGGTTTTTAAACTTATATATAATGACATTTACTAAAAAATATGTATCCAATTATAACAGGTGCATATTTTTTTTATTTATGGTCATCCTAATTTTAGGATGGTGATAATGTATGAAAGGATTATTAATTGATAAAAATAAATTTGAAGCATTTGTATCTTTACAAGATGGACTAATTATATCTGTTCCTTTATCTTCAATTAACAAAGATACCATAGGAAGCACTATTGATTTTTCCTGTGAATATTCAAATCATAAAATTCCACATAATGATTTTATTGATTTTTTCTAAATTAAAAAACCTCAAAAGACCTTTATTTTATAGTCTTTTGAGGTTTTTATATCCTACTCTACTTCAATTGCATTTACAGGACAACTATCTGCTGCTTCTTGTGCTTCTTCTTCACATTCTTTAGGAACTTCTTCCACTTTAGCTTCAGCTTTTCCATCATCACCTATTTGAAAAACTTCCTCACATATACTAGAACATAATCCACAAGATATACATGTATCTTTATCTACTTTAGCTTTCATAAAAAATTCTCCTTTATCATTAAAATACATTACTTAGTATTCCAATAACAAAGGAGTTTTATTCTAAATTAATATAATCCTTCAAATATTAAAGAAAATAATGGACTTTCAATTACATATTGTTCAGCTTTTCCCTTTTCTAATGCTTCTGTAAATTCTAAATCTATTGGCAACTCACCAATTAAAGGAATGCCTAAATATTCTGCATGCTCTTCTGCTGATTTTTTACTAAATACAGGTAGCTTCTTATTGCAATCTGTACAAGTTATATAGGACATGTTTTCTACCACTCCTCTAACCTTTACTCCTATCTTTTGAGCCATTATTACAACCTTTTTAACAATCATTGATACCATATCCTGTGGAGTTGATACCATTATTAATTCTTTTATTGGGAATTGTTGCATAACTGTTAATGCAATATCTCCTGTTCCTGGAGGCATATCAATTAATAAATAATCTAAATCTCCCCATAAAGTATCTGTATATAATTGTTGTAATACTCCTGTTATTACTGGACCTCTCCATATTAAAGGCTCATCTTCAACCTTAGTAACTAAATTCATTGACATAACCTTAATGCCACTTTCAGTTTCTACTGGTTCAAACTTTATAGTATTTTCATCTACTGGAACCATTCTTGCTCTTTTTTCATTTATTCCAAAAAATCTAGGCATAGAAGGTCCTGTTATATCAGCATCTAATACACCTACTGAATATCCTTTTTTTCTTAGCATAGAAGCCACTATTCCTGTTACTGTGGATTTTCCAACTCCACCTTTACCACTAATAACTCCTATAATATTTTTAACCTTTCCATACTTAGGTAACATTTTTAAACTTATGTTAGTTGATGGACATGTATTTGTGCCTTGTGAAGCACAAGATTCTTTACTTGGACAATTTGAACAATCACTCATTTTAATTTTTTCTCCTTTATAAATTTACCAATTTTCTGGTTTAATATTTACTTCACCTATATCAATATCCCAACCTTTACTTTCATAAAGGGCAGATACATAATAAGTTTCATAAATTTTGTTTTTCTTATCATCTACTGTAATTGTAGTTTTAAATATTTTACTAGTATATCCTCTATTTTTTACAGTTATAACAGTATCAAAATCATCACTATTATTTTCAACTAAGGTTGTTCCTGGTAATACTTTATTTATATCTTTTTTAAATTTTTCTAAATCTGTTGAAAACATATATTTTAAACAATCTACATCACCAGCAATGTTTACTCCAACTTTATTATCTTCCTTTAAATCATCTTTTTTTTCTTCAAGTACATCTAATATGCACTTATAATAAACATCTTCAAAATCTCTAGGCTTTCTTACAAAGGACAAGTTATTTATAATAGTGTCATCTAAATTTTTTGATATAAGATATGCTTTTTCATCATCATAAAAATTTCCTGTATCACTATCACTAGCACTTACAACATATTTATATGACTTAGCTTCTTCTCCAATATATATATCAAAGATATAATCAGCATCTAATGTACTTTTAGATTCCTTTACCTTTCCTGAAGATACTATATCATATATATTATTTATTGCATTTTTGTCAGTTACCACAAACCTAAAACCTGCATCTCTTGTACTTTGTATTACTATTTGGCTAACCTTATTTTCTTTAATATATTCAAAATCTTTATTTTTTAACCCAAGCTTAACCATACCATCATCTACAAGTTCACATCCTGAAAATAAAGTAGAGATTATCATAACCAAAATAATAAGTAATATTCCTCTCTTCTTCATTTACATTGACCCCTTTCTAAGCTTATGAATATTAAATACTAAAATTCCTATAATTAATGTAAATATAGCTATGAACTGTGAAGTGGAAAGCATACCTACATTACCTCTTGGGTCATTTCTTAAAAATTCAATAATAAATCTTCCTATGCTATACATAATAACATATAATCCAAAAGTTTTACCCTCTTCTTTTTTCTTATTAAGATACCATAATAAAAATATTCCTAATGCAAAGTCAAAAATAGATGAATAAATTTGTGTTGGATGAAGATGTATTCCTGTTGGTGCTAAGGAATTAACACCTCTTGGAAATACTATTGATAATGGCGAACTTGTTTCTGCCCCATAACAACATCCTGCTAAAAGACATCCAATTCGTCCAAATCCTTGAGCTATTGCTACTGCTGGAACTAAACAATCTAATACTTCAAGTGGGCTCCACTTTTTCTTTTTACAATATAAAAATACTGTTAACGCTCCTAAAATAATAGCACCATAAATAACAAATCCATTTCCAAATTCAAGTAATATAGATGGGTCATCTATTATATCTTTAATTTCTGTTATTATAAATAATAACTTTCCACCTATAACTCCCATAATTACAGTTAATATTATTAGATTAAATATTTTATCTTCATTATATCCTCTTTTTCCTGCATTTTTAGTAAATATGTATGCTGCACATATTATCCCTATTGCAATCATTAGCCCATAACCATAAATATGGAATCTAAATATATTAAATAATTCTGGCTTCATATTTCCTCCTATTTTTATATTTTTATAGTATATTAGGAGAAGCTTAAATAGCCTCTCCTAACATAACTAAATTATAATACTTTCATATGTTATTAGCAAATCTTTATTCTCTCATTGGAATAACTACTGTAGACTTTTTGTAATCATAAAACATAAGCCAACATCCATTTTCTTTATTTAAACCCATTCTAATCCAAGTTACAAAACCTGTTTTTCCTGAATAGGGTTGCTCATCTATATCTTTGGTTCCCGGTATTCCATAAACTATATAATCTACATCACCACATTTATTACATTTATATCCAATAATAAAATAACCATACTTTTTTATATATGGATAGTAGTTTATCATTGGATAATATACTATGTTGTACTTATTA
>ONGV01000015.1 GCA_900317445.1 uncultured Eubacteriales bacterium
ATTTATGATGAAAAAGGAATAAGAGAAAATGCAAGAAAGCTTAAAAAAGCTTTTTCATGGAATAAGGGATTTAAAGAATATTTTGCTGTAAAGGCTACACCAAATCCATATATATTAAAGGTTCTTCAAGAAGAAGGATGTGGAACAGACTGTTCTTCATTAACTGAACTTATGATGTCAGAAAAATGTGGATTTAAAAACAGAGATATAATGTTTTCTTCAAATGATACACCAGCTGAAGATTTCCAATATGCAAGAAAATTAAATGCTACAATAAATTTAGATGATATAACTCATATTGACTTTTTAAAAGAAGTTGCAGATATTCCAAAGGTAATATCATGCAGATTTAACCCAGGTGGAGTATTTGAACTTGGAACAGATATCATGGATAATCCTGGAGATTCAAAATATGGAATGACAAAGGACCAAATGATTGAAGCTTATAAGAGATTAAAGGAACTTGGAGTAGAGGAATTTGGTATTCATGCATTCCTTGCAAGTAATACAGTATCAAATGAATATTATCCAACTCTTGCAAAGATTCTTTTTGAACTTGCAGTAGAATTAAAAGAAAAAACAGGAGTTCATATAGGATTTATTAATCTTTCAGGAGGAGTTGGTATTCCATATACTCCAGATAAGGAACCAAATGATATAATGGTTATTGGAGAAGGAGTAAGAAAGGCATTTGAAGAAGTTTTAGTTCCTGCAGGAATGGGAGATGTATCTATATATACAGAGCTAGGAAGATTTATGCTTGCACCATATGGACATCTAGTTACAAAGGCTATTCATGAAAAGCATATTTATAAGGAATATATAGGAGTAGATGCTTGTGCAGTAAACTTAATGAGACCTGCTATGTATGGAGCTTATCACCATATAACTGTTTTAGGAAAAGAAAATGAAGCTTGTGACCATAAGTATGATGTAACAGGTTCACTTTGTGAAAATAATGATAAGTTTGCAGTAGATAGAATGCTTCCAAAGATAGATATGGGAGATTATCTTGTAATTCATGACACAGGAGCTCATGGCTTTGCAATGGGATATAACTATAATGGAAAATTAAAATCAGCAGAACTTTTATTAAGAGAAGATGGTTCTGTTAAGCTTATAAGAAGAGCAGAAACTCCAGAAGATTATTTTGCAACTTTAGATTTTTCTGAAATTGAAAAGTAAATTTTAAAGATTTGAATTTATAAAAAAGACTGATTTGATAAAAATTATTAAATCAGTCTTTTCCATTTAGTTAAATATAAGCCTGTCCACAAAAGAACAATTGTCTTTTTATATGTATTATTTAGGTTGCTCAGATGTACAATGAGGACATCTTGTTGCATTTATGTTGATTTTTGTCTTACAGAAAGGACACTCTTTTTCTGTTGGAGCAGCAGGTTGAGGTGCCTTATGTAATTTGTTTAATTGTTTAACAATTATAAATACAACAAAAGACATGATTAAAAAGTCAATAACACCAGAAATAAAAGTACCATAATTAATTGTAGCAGTTCCAGCAGCTTGTGCTTGAGCTATTGTATCATAGTGCTTACCATCTAATGCAAAGAAATAATTTGAAAAATCTAGTCTTCCAGTAAAAAAGCTAAGTACAGGCATTATAATATCATTTACTAATGAAGTTACTATTTTATTAAAAGCTCCCCCTATAATAACACCAATAGCTAAATCAATCATATTGCCTTTAAGAGCAAATTCTTTAAATTCTTTAAGCATTTTTCCTTCCCCCTTTCATAGTATAGTAAAAGTATATCATAATAAATTTAAATTTAAAACTCTTAATAAAAAGCATTTTTATGGTAAAATAGATAATAACAAAGAGGAGGGATTTTATGAATATGTTAAATGAAAAAACACCTTTTATGAAGGAGGCAGAAAAAGCAAAATATAAGCCTAATGCAGTAATACAATGTTTAATATTTTTACTTGTTTTTTTAATTTCTCAAATAGTAGCAGCTATTTTTCCAGCTATCTATATAGTTCAAGATTTTTTAAAAGATGATATCGTTTATATAGATAAGGCAATAGATTTAATTTTTAATACTCCAACAAATCTTTTGATAATGAGTTTATATTTTACAGGAGTCTCAACTTTAGTTGTAATAATATATTGTAAGTTTATTGAAAAACGTTCTTTATTTTCTATGGGATTTAACAAAGAAAAAGCTTTAAAAGAATATTTTAAAGGAATACTTATAGGATTTATTATATTTTCATTAGCAGTTTTAATTGCTTTTATAACAGGAAGTTTAAAATTTAATGGATTTAATGGTTTTTCTAATATAGGAATTATAATTATTTTTTTAGGTGGATTTTTAATACAAGGAATGTGTGAGGAAGTAACCTTTAGAGGATACTTTTTTGTTTCATTAACAAATAGAACTTCTATAATAGCAGCAATAATAATAAATTCTGTATTTTTCTCCCTTCTTCATATGTTAAATCCAGGAGTAAGCATTCTTGCTGTTATAAATATAATTTTATTTGGAGTTTTTGCCTCACTGTATTTTATGAAAACTAATAGTATATGGGGAGTATGTGCAATTCATTCAATATGGAATTTTGTTCAAGGAAATTTTTATGGATTTCAAGTAAGTGGATTAAAAACTCAAAATTCATTATTTTCATTTACGGCACTAGAAAGTGGAAAATTAATAAATGGAGGAAGTTTTGGAATGGAAGGAGGTCTTGGGGTTACTATTGTTTTAGTGATAGCAATAATTGTAACAGTAATGTTAAAAAAAGCGAAAGTAAGTAGAAATTAAATCTATTGCTATCTTTTTTTAGAAAAATGATGTATAATTATAAATATTAATGTTATTATTGTAAATCTGTGAAGTTATTGTATAATATAATTCATAGTTATATTTTGAGGAGGGTGTCAATTAATGTCATACAAGGAAAAATACCAAGCATGGCTTGATTCAGAAATTATAAGTGAGGAAATAAAGAATGAATTAAGAGCAATAAAGGATGAAAAGGAAATAGAAGATAGATTCTATAAAGACCTTGAATTTGGTACAGGTGGTCTTAGAGGAGTTATAGGTGCAGGAAGCAATAGAATGAATATCTATACTGTTTCTCAAGCAACTCAAGGTTTTGCAGATTACTTAAATGCAAGCTTTGAAAATCCATCAGTAGCAATAGCATATGATTCAAGAAATATGTCACCAGAATTTGCAAAGGCAGCTGCATTAACTTTATGTGCAAACAATATAAAGGTTAATTTATTTGAAAGCTTAAGACCAACTCCAATGTTATCTTTTGCTGTAAGAGAATTAAAGTGTGATGGTGGTATTGTTATAACAGCATCTCATAACCCAAAAATATATAATGGATACAAGGCATATGACCAATTCGGATGTCAATTAACAGATAAGCCTGCAAAGGAAGTTATTGATTATGTAGCAAAAGTATCTGATTTTAGTATGATTAAAACTATATCTGAAGAAGAAGCCTTAAATAAAGGTCTTTTAAAGATGATAGGTGAAGATGTAGACAAGGTTTATATAGAAAAAGTTAAATCTTTAGCAATAAACACTGAATTAGTAAAAGAAAAGGCTAAGGACTTAAAAATAATATACACTCCAATTCATGGTAGTGGTAACATTCCAGTAAGAAGAGTTTTAAAAGAATTAGGATATGAAAATGTTAAAGTTGTAAAAGAACAAGAAGCTCCAAATGGAGAATTCCCAACAGCTCCATATCCAAATCCAGAAATGCCTCAAGTTTTTGAACTTGCATTAAAGATGGCAGAAACTGAAAAGCCAGATATTATATTTGGTACTGACCCAGACTGTGATAGAATTGGTGTAGTTGTTAATGCAGGTGGAGAATATAAAGTTTTAACAGGAAACCAAACAGGTTTATTATTAACTGATTATGTATTAAATGCTAAGAAAGAAACTAATACTTTACCAGATAATGGAGTTGTTATAAAGACAATAGTTACTACTGAAGGTGCAAGAAAGATAGCAGAAAATTATGGCGTAGAATGCATGGATGTATTAACTGGATTTAAATACATAGGAGAAAAAATCCACGAATTTGAAGTAAACAATGACAAGACATATTTATTTGGATTTGAAGAAAGCTATGGATATTTAGCTGGAACTTTCGTAAGAGATAAAGATGCTGTTATAGCTTCAATGTTAATAGCAGAAATGACTTTATACTACAAGAATAAGGGAATGTCTTTATATGAAGCATTAATTAAGCTTTATGAAAGAATAGGATTCTTCAAAGAAGAATTAATTTCAATAGAACTTAAGGGTAAGGAAGGACAAGAAAAGATAGCTTCTTGTATTGATGCTTTAAGAAACTCTAGCTTATCAGAAGTTGATGGAGTTAAGGTAGTTACTAAGTATGACTATAAGTTAAGTGTAGAAGAAAATCTTGTAGATGGAACTAAGTCTGAAATAAAATTACCTAAGTCAAATGTATTAAAGTTTATACTTGAAGATGGTTCATCATTTGTTGTTAGACCTTCAGGTACAGAACCAAAAATGAAGATTTACTCAGCAGTAAGAGGAACAAGCTTAGAAAATGCAGAAAAAGAATCTGCAAGATTTAAGGCTGCTATAATGGATATAGTAAATGAAAAATTAAAATAATTTATTTTAGGGCTCCTTTTAGGGGCCCTTTTTTTGTTATATTTCTTAAAATGGGTTATAATTATAAAAGATTTAAAGAAGGTGGTGCTTAAATGAATTATAAAAATCTTTTTAATGAAAAATTAAATGGTTTATTGTTTTTAGAAGTAAAGTGGGATGGCTTTAAGAAAAGTGTAGGTATTCCACAAAATATAAAATTAAAAAATAGTGAGGTATATATTCCTATAAGCTCAAAATATATAACAAGCAATATTAATGACCAAATAAAAATAAATAACCTTCCAATATATTATTTTATTGAAGGAATGCTTTTATCAATGGGAGCAGATGAAAATTTAAAATTTAAAGAAGATTATATAATAATTTTAAATAATATTTCTGATAGTGAAGAATGTGGAAAATCTTTAGTTGCAGATAGAGTAAAGGAAGATAATTTAGAAGAAGCTTATCTTCTTTTAAAAGGTTTATACATAGCAACAGGAGATGAGGAGTATTATAAAAAGCTTCTTCTTGTTGGAGAAAGCATAAGAGAAAAAGATAGTGGTTTTGAAGAAATACTATTAAAAGACATTGATGAAGGGAAAAAAGAATTTATAGATATGCCAGACCCTTATTTATATAAGGCAATAATTCTTAGAAAAAAAGAAGACTTTTTAGGAGCTAAAGTTGAAATAAATGAGTATATAAATAAAGGTGGAGAAATAACTAAAGAAATAAAGACATTAATTGATGATATAGAAAATGTATCTAATTATGAAAAAGCAGTAGAAATGTTAGATAAAGACCCTAAAGAAGCTTTTAAAATGTTAGTGGATTTATCAGAAAAATTTGATAAGAATCCTTTAATTTATTATTATTTAGGAGTTGCTTCAAGAAAGCTTGAAAACTTTAATAAGGCTATATACTACTTAAATAAAAGCCTTGAAATAGAATCAGGAATGCTAGAGGTTGTTACAGAGCTTGGAATAAACTATGCATGTCTTGGAGAATATGAAGAAGCTTTAGCCTATTTTGAAAAAGCCTTTGAAGCTTCAAGAGATGTTGAAACTTGCACTAATATTGTTATGTGTTATTTAAACTTAGGAAATATGGAAAAAGCAAAGGAATATTTAGAGGAAGCTAAAAAAATAAACTCAGAAGATGAAATTGTAAAGCAGCTTGTTACTATGTTAAAGGGGAAGTAAAATGTATACAGATATTTTAGGATATAAGGTCTTTAATGAAACAAAAGAAAATTTCTTAAAGGAATTAGATAAAAGAGATAAAACTATAGTGATTTCAGGAAATCCAGAAGTATTGTATAGTGGGCTTGAAAATGAAAAACTTAATAAACTCTTTAATGGAAAAGACTCTATCATAATTCCAGATGGAGTGGGAACTGTACTTGCAGCTAAAATAGTAAAGAATCCTGTAAAAGAAAAAATAGCAGGAATAGAAGTTATGAAATCTGTTATTGAAAAATGTGAAAGAGAAGAAAAAGGAATTTATCTTTTAGGGGCAGAAGAAGAAATTTTAAAGCTTTGCAAAGAAAACATAAAAAAAGAATTCCCAAATATAAAGATAGTGGGAAGTCATAATGGTTTTTTTGATTTAAATAACTGTAATGATATTATTGAAGACATAAAAAAATCTAATCCTTGGGGGATATTTATTGCAATGGGATGTCCAAGACAAGAAAATTTTATTGTAAATTATATGGATGAGCTTAATTGCAATTTTTATATGCCTGTTGGAGGAAGCTTTGATGTTTTTGCAGGAAAGGTAAACAGAGCACCTAAATGGATGCTTTCTTTAGGTCTTGAATGGCTTTATAGAGTAGGTAAAGAACCTTGGAGAATAAAAAGACTTAAAGTTATACCAAAATTCTTATTAAGAGTTTTAAGAAAAATTTAGGAGAAAGTTATGAAAAGCTTATTTAAATCTACCTTAATAGTAATGATAATGGCTGTAATAAGCAGATTTATAGGATTTTTTAGGGATATACTTATTGCTAATAATTTTGGTGCTTCAAATTATACAGATGCTTATAAAACAGCAACCTCAATTCCAGAAACCATATTTATGATAGTTGGTCTTGCAATATCAACTTCTTTTTTACCTATGCTTAGTAAAGTTAAGGTTAAAAAAGGTACTGATGAAATGCATAAATTTGCAAATAACATAATAAATATATTAGTTGTTATATCCTTCATAATATTTATAGTAGCAAGCTTTTTCCCAAAAGAAATAGTTAAACTTTTAGCAAATGGTCTTGATGAAGAAACCCTAAAGCTTGCTTCAGAACTTGCTAGAATAAGTCTTTTAAATATAATATTTTTAACTATAAATGCATGCTTTACTGCCCTTCTTCAGGTGCATGAGGATTTTGTTGTTCCTTCAATATTAGGATTATTCTTTAATTTGCCTATAATTATCTATCTACTATTATTTAAAAGCTATAATGTTCATGGATTAATGATAGCAAATGTTATAGGAAACTTTTTTAGGGTGGCTGTTCAAGTACCATCTTTAAGAAGTCATGGATATAGATATAAATTTTTTATTAATTTTAAAGACGAAAAAGTTAAAGCTATATTAATTTTAATAATTCCTGTAGTTATAGGAGCTGGAGCAAATTCATTAAATATGATAGTAGATAAGAGAATAGCTTCTTCTTTAGGGGAAGGAGCAATAACAACTTTAGATAATGCACAACTTTTAATAACTTTTATAAATACAATTATTACAACTTCAATTTCAACTGTAGTCTATCCAATACTTGCAAATAGAAGAAATGAAGGGAAAAATAAAGAGTTTTTAGATATATTATCAAAATCAATAGTATTTTTAGCTATACTTCTTATTCCTATAAGTATGGGAGTAATTCTTTTTAGAGAGGAAATAATAACTATAGTTTATAAGAGAGGAATGTATTCAGAGAGTGCTGTAAGTCTTACAGTTATGGCTTTAACAGGATATGCAATAGGAATTTTCTTTACTGGAGTAAGAGATATTTTAAATTCTATATTGTTTTCTATGGGAAAAACAAAGATTACAGCAAAAAATGGAGTTATTGGTGTTATAATAAATATAGCTTTAAGCTTGACTTTATCAAAGAAATTTGGAATTTTAGGTATAACTGTTGCCTCCTCAATAGCAATGATGGTTACTTCAATTTTACTTTTAATAAATATAACAAAGCTTGTAGGAGAATTTAAAGTAAAGCCTTTAATGATAAAGCTTATAAAAATTGTTATTTCATCAGCTATAATGTCTTTAGTTATTATACTTGCAAAAGGTTTTATAGCTTCAATGCCAATAATTCTTTTTGTAATAGTAGGAACAATTATAGGAATAATAACATATTTCATAATGACATTAATTTTAAAAATAGAAGAGATTAAGGAGATAGTAAATTTATTTAAAAATAAAGAAATTAAATAGGAGATAATATGAAGATTTTATTTATAGCATGCTATTCACCATTTATTAATAATTCTGCTGCAATAGAAACCCTTCAATATTTAAATAAACTTAGTGAAGTTAAAGGAAATAAGGTTCATTTATTAACAGTAGATTTCCCGGAAAATTCCATTTATTATGATAGCTCTTTAAGAGATATGATTAACAAAGATATAAAAGTTCATTTAATAGAAGGGGGAAAAGTATTTAATAAGCTTGTTCCTAGAAAAGGAAATGAAAGTGAAAAGCCTAAAACTGAAAGTACAAAAAATATTAAAAAGATGAAACTTTTAAGAAGTATAAAAAATGCAGTGGTAATTCCAGATATGTATTATTCATGGGCAAAGAAGGCAGGAAAGTATGGAATAGAGCTTATGAAAAAGGAAAACTTTGATTTAATTTTTTCAATGCATGAGCCTCCATCTTCTCATTTATGTGCTTATTATATAAAAAAGGAAAATAAAAATATTCCTTGGATAACCTATTGGAGTGACCCTTGGCTTAAGGATTCTACAAGAGAAAAATCCTTCTTTATTAAGAAATCTATAGAGAAATCTATGGAGAAGAAGGTTGTAGAAAATGCTGATAAATTTATATTTGTAACAGAGGCAAATAGGCAAGATTATATTGATACATATAAAATAGATAAGGATAAAACTTTTATAATAACAAGAGGTTTTGATGAAGAAATTTTTAATAGATTATCAAAAGAAGAAAAGCCAAAGCTTATAGAAGAAAATAAAATAAACATTATTTATGCAGGAGAAATATTTTCAAAACTTAGAGATATAAAGCCATTTATAAGGGCTTTAGAGGACATTTCAAAGGAAAGACCAGATTTATATAAAAAAATTAATCTTATGTTTTTTGGAAATATTGATGATAGTGAAGCTAAAAGGGATTTAGAAGCTTTAGAGATAAGTAAGGTAAATAAGAGAATTCCCTTTGAAGAAGCATTAAAGTATATGTTAAATTCTGAGGTTCTTCTTATCTTTGGAAACAAGAATTCAAAGCAGATACCAGCAAAAATATATGAGTATTTTGGAGCTAAAGGAAAAATATTTGTTATTTATGGAGATGAAAATGACCCAATAAAGAAGCTTGTAGAAAATCATAAAAGATGTAAAAATACTTTAAACAACAAAAATGACATAAAAAATTCACTTATAGAAATTTTAGAAACTAAAGAAGAGGCTCTTTTAGGAGAAGCTGATTATAATTTTGAATGGAAGACTATAACTAAGAGACTAACTGATATATTTAAAAAATAGGATTAGTTAAATATGTGTGAAGTGGAGGGAGTTTTATGCACATAATGGTGGTGCCATCTTGGTATGCTTCACCTGATGAAAAGGTTCATGGAAGTTTTTTTAAAGAACAATTTCAGGCTCTTCAAAGAAGTGGAGAAAAGGTGACAGTTGCTTATAATGAAATCTGGCCTATAACTGATGTTGGAAAGCTAAAGGAAAAGACAGGAATAGTCTTTAGTGAAGAGTATGGATTAAGAACATATAGGTTTAGAAACTACAATTTTATTCCTAAAAATCCCAATATGTTTAAGTTTTTTAATAGGCGCATGGAAAGATTATATTTGGAAATAATAGAAAAAGAAGGTAAGGTAGATATTATTCATGCTCACTCTGCTTTTTGGGGAGGAATATCAGCTTCTTATGTAGCTAACAAATATAATATTCCATTTGTTTTAACAGAACATTCCTCATTAAAATATAGTATGTATGTAAAAAAAAGCTATGAGCCTTGGATAAAAAATGCTTATAATTCTGCTAATTGCTTAATTGCAGTTGGAAATGGATTAAAAGAAGAAATGGAACAATATACAAAAAATAAGATAACAGTCATAGGAAACATGGTGGATTTCTCTATGTTTATTCCAGAAGAAAAGAAAAAAAGTGAAGATATAACATTATTTTCTTTAGCATATTTAGTGCCAGAAAAAGGAATAGATAGACTTATAAAAGCCTTTGCAGAAGCCTTTAAAGATGATGATAACATTAAGCTTAGAATAGGTGGATACGGAAATAAAGAAGAGGAATATAAAAAATTATCATCAGACTTAGGTATGGATAAAAAAATAACCTTCCTAGGAGAAGTTAAAAGAGAAGATGTAGTTAAAGAAATGAATAATTGTGATGGTTTTGTTCTTCCTTCAGAACATGAAACCTTTGGAGTTGTTTATATAGAAGCCTTATCATTAGGAAAACCTGTTCTTGGAACTAAAAATGGTGGAGCTGAGGATATAATTAAAGACTTTAATGGAATTTTAGTTGAAAATAAAAATCATGGAGCCTTAGTTGAAGGATTAAAGAGCTTTGTAAAGAAAATACCAGAGTTTTCAAAGGAAAAAATAAGAGAAAATTGCATAAACTCTTATTCTGAAAAAGTTATAATTGAAAAAATAAAGAATGTTTATAAAGAAGTTTTAAAAAATTAAATAATAAATAGTATATAATAAAAATATAGAATAAATAACATAGGAGGAATCTAATATGGAATTTAAAGATTACAAAATAGAAGAATTTTTAAATGATTTATCATCACCACTACCAGCACCAGGAGGGGGAAGCGTAGCAGGGCTTGTAGCTGCACTTTCTGGAAGCTTAAATTCAATGGTATATTCCTTAACTATTAACAAAAAAGCTTTTGAAAAACAAGATGTGGAAACACAAAAATTAGTTTTAGACTTTAAAGAAGCTTCAGCTAAATTTACAAAAAAAGCTTTAACTCTTATGGAAGAAGATAGAGAAGAATTTAACAAACTTATGGATTGCTATAAACTTCCTAAAGAAACAGAAGAAGAAAAAGAATTTAGAAACAAAGAAATAAAACAAAAAACAATTAAAGCAATGATGGCACCAAAAAAACTTGGAGAAGAGTGTTACAAATTCTATGACAACATAGATGCAGCAATAAAATATGGAAATAAAATGCTAGTTTCTGATGGGGTATGTGCAGCAATACTTCTTAATGCGGCAATAGAAAGTGCTATAGTTAATGTAAAAATTAATTTAGATTCTTTAAAAGACTTGCCAATAGCAGAAGAAATAGAAAAAGAAATAAAAGAACTAGAAGAAAATTCATTAAAAAGAAAAGAAAAAATATGTAATGTTATGAAATAAATATCATAAGGAGGATGAATTCTATGATTATAGATTCTCATGTACATATAGGAAATATTATGAATTTTAATATGCCAGAAGAAATGGTACTTAAGTCTATGGAAAAATATAATATTGATTATAGCTTAGTTTCAAATGCAGAAGCTTCAGAAGTAGATGGTAATCAGGAGCTAATTCCAATAGAATTCCAGCATAGCCAAATTGAAACTTGTGAAAAAATATTAAGATTTGCTAAAAATAATCCTAAAAAAATAGGAGCACTTCTTTGGGTAAAACCAAGATTAGAAGGATGCACAGAAGAGTTTAAAAATTTAGTTAAGGAAAATAGAGAATGGGTGTTAGGAATAAAGATTCATCCTTATCATTCAAAAATGAGATTTGATTCTTTACAAGTTCAAGAATATATAAAACTTGCAGAAGAGTATAATTTGCCAATACTTACTCATACAGCAAATGATGAATGTTCAAATCCAAAGCTTGTCTATGAAATGGCTAAAAAATATAAAAAGGTTAATTTTATAATGGGTCACATGGGGCTTGGAACAGATAATGAAAAGGCTATTGAATATATAGAAAAACTTCCTAATCTTTATGGAGATACAGCTTGGGTAGAACCAAAGCATGCAATAAAAATGATAAAAAGATGTGGCTCTGAAAAATTATTATTTGGAACAGACAATCCAATAGATGGAGTAGATACATACAATCATCCAACTATATGTAGTGTGTATTTAAGTGAAAAGTTTAAAAATAGTCTTACAAAGGAAGAATATGAAAATATAATGTATAAAAATGCTATAAGACTTTTTAATTTAATGATTTAGAAAAGATATAAATCTTTAGTAAAGTGTTAATTATTACTTTGTGTTGATTTAAAACTAGAAAGCAAAGTAATAATTAACATTTTTTTTGTATAGAAGATATTGACAATTAATAAAAGGTATTTTATACTAGATACAAAGTTGAAACAAACGATTTAAGGTAATTCATTTAACGGCTTAAATACATATCCTTCGTTTTGAAGTTCAGAAAGAACTTGTTTTAAAACCTTTGTATTTGTGTCAGAAACTGCATGAAGAAGAAGAATTCCACCAGGATGAACTCCATTTTTTATTTTTTCAATGGCAAAGGCTTCATTAGGTTGGTCATCTACAAGCCAGTCTTTATAAGCAAAGCTCCAAAAAATTGTTTTATATCCTAAGGCTTTAGTTTTTTCTAAAGAATTTTTTGAATATTTGCCCATTGGAGGTCTAAAGAATTTAGGCATATCCTGTCCTGTAAGGTTTTTAAAAGCTTCTTCAACAGAAGTAAATTCTTCTTTGAATTTTTCATCATCAGTTATAGAAGCCATAGAAGGATGATGATTTGAATGGTTACATACTAGATGTCCTTCATTAACCATTCTTTTTATTATATCAGGTTCACTATCTATGTAAGGCTTTACAACAAAAAAGGCAGCTGGAATTTTAAGCTCTTTTAGTGTATCTAATATAAAAGGTGTATTGCCATTTTCATAACCTTCATCAAATGTAAGATATAAAACCTTTGATGAAGTATCACCTAAATAATAGCCATCATAATCTTTAAGAAAGGATACTCCTTCCTTTGCTCCTTCAGGAATAGCATTATTTTTAGCAGGAACATAGTACCAGTTAAGCTCTGTATTGTCATCTGCTAGAGCTTGAAGGGAGAATGAAAGTGATAGCAAAATAGTTAATATAAAAATAAATAAAGAATTTTTTTTCAAAAATATCACCTCAAATTTACTTGTTGGTTTATCATACTGTCTTTTTATTATGTGAAAGATTTAATGATTTTATGCAAAAATGACTTAAGTCATTTTCATAATTACAAAAGATAGATGTAACAAAATAACACATTTTATATAATTAAGTTAACAAGGCAAGAGGGTTATTTATAAATAAAACAATAGATGATAATTTGGGAGGAATTAATATGAAACTAGAAGTAAAAAATTTGCATAAGAGTTTTTCAGGAAATGAAGTTTTACATGGGATTTCTTTTTCTGTAGAAAGTGGAAAGGCACTTGGACTTCTTGGAAGAAATGGAGCAGGAAAAACAACAACAATAAGAATTTTAATGGATGTTTTTAAATCAGATGAAGGAGAAATTCTTTTAGATGGAAAGCCTTTTAATCCTAAAAATTTTCAAATTGGCTATCTTCCAGAGGAAAGAGGATTGTATCCTAAGAAAAAGGTCTCAGAACAAATTATATATTTAGCAAATTTAAGAGGAATATCAACTAAGGATGCTAAGAAAAATACAAAAAAGTGGCTTGAAAGATTGGGAGTTTTAGAATATGAAAATCGTCTTCTTGAAACTCTATCAAAAGGAAATCAACAAAAAGTTCAGCTTGCTCAAACCTTGGTATGTAACCCTGAAATAGTGGTTTTAGATGAACCATTTAGTGGATTAGACCCAGTAAATTCTCAAGTTTTAAAGGAAGTAGTTAAAGAGCTTATTGAGGATAAAAAATTAGTTATATTTTCAAGTCATCAAATGAATTATGTAGAAGAATTTTGTGAAGATATTGCTATTATAAATCATGGGGATGTAGTTTTAAGTGGAAACTTAAAAGAAATAAAAAAAGATTTTGGTAAAAATAGATTAATATTAAGTGCTTCTAACTATTCTTTAGATAATTTAAAAGAAAAATGTGAAAATGACTATAAAAGTCTTATAAGAATAGATGATGTTAAAAAGGAATTTATAGTTCTTGAACTATTAGAAGGTAAGAATAAAAATGATTTATTAAAAAGAATTTTAGAATCAGATATAGATATTGAAAAATTTGGAGTTTATGAACCAACATTAAATGACATTTTTGTATCAAAGGCAGGGGATAAATAATGAAACAATTTTTTACTGTATTAAAATTTGAATTAGGAAATTACTTTAAAAATAAGAGCTATCTTATAACAACAATTCTATTTTCATTATTGCTAATAGTAGGTTTATCAGTACCTTCATTTATAAATATTCCAGCTTTAAGTGGAAAAGATAAAGTAGAGAGTAATGAAAAAGAAGATGAAGAAAAAATAGTTTTTGCAATTTATGATAAGGACAATGTTATAGCAGATAATGAATATTTAAAAAAGGCTTTTGAAGATGTTGAATGGGAAAATGTTAATAGTAGAAAAGAGGTTGAAGATTTAATAAATGAAGACAAGGCTGATGCAGGTTTTGTTGTAAATTCATTAACTGATTATTCTTATTTAGTTCAAAATAGTAGTTTTTCAGATGAAAATCAACCTATATTTGAATCAGTTTTATCTAGAGTGTATAGAGAAGATTATCTTAAGGATAAAAATATAAGTGTAGATGAAATGGATGCTTTATATAATATGCCTATTGAAAGTAATGTTGAAATATTAGGAAAAGATAGTGTAAAAAATTACATATATACTTATGCATTAATATTTATATTATATTTTATGATAATAATGTATGGTCAACTTATAGCTACTTCAGTTACAAGTGAAAAAAGTAATCGTGCAATTGAGGTTTTGGTAACTAGTACAAGCAGTAATAGTTTAATTTTTGGAAAAGTAATAGCAGGGGCAATAGCAAGCTTTATACAAATGGGATTAATAATTGGTTCAGGATTAGTGTCATATAAAATAAATAGGGATTCTTGGAATGGATTATTAGATATGGTGTTTGATATTCCATCAAATGTACTATTAACCTTTGCAGTTTTTGGAATGTTAGGATATTTATTATATACATTTATCTTTGGTGCTTTAGGTGCATTAGTTTCTAAGACAGAGGATATAGGAAAAAGTGCAGGAAACATATCAATGATTTATGTTATAGTATTTATGCTTACAATGTTTAATTTAACTAAGCCTGATGGAATGATAATAAAAGTTATGTCATTTATTCCATTTAGTTCATGTAATGCAATGTTTGTAAGGGTGGCAATGGGAACTGTTCCTACAATAGAAATAATAATTTCATTAGTTTTATTAATTGCTTCAATAGTAATTGTTGGTTTCTTAGGGGCTAAAATTTATAGAATGGCAACTTTAATGTATGGAAATCCTATAAAGCTATCAAATGCTATTAAATGGCTTAAAAAAGAAAAATAATAAAGAGATTAAAAAGGCATCTATAGAAATATAGGTGCTTTAATTATATAAATTTCATGTGATATATTTGAAAAATATGTAAATAAATTTCTATATTTTTTCTGGTTATACTATTATAATAAAATATATAAATGTTTAAAGACAAAAATGAAATATAAAGTAAAAAGGAAGGATAAAATGAGAATATTACATACAGCAGATTTTCATTTAGGAAAAAATCTTGAAGGTTTTAGTAGAATGGATGAGCAGGAAGAATTTTTAAAAGATTTTATAAAGATTGTTAAGGAAAATAATATAGATTTAGTAATTATAGCAGGAGATATATATGATAATAGTAATCCTCCAGCAAGGGCTGAAAAAATGTTTTATAGCACATTAAAACAGCTTTCAGAAGATGGAGAAAGGCTTATATTAGTTATAGCAGGAAATCATGATAATCCAGAAAGACTAGTTGCAGCAGGACCTTTAGCAAGAGAACATGGAATAATTATGATAGGGACTCCAAAAACAATTATTGAAAAAGGAGACTATGGAAAGCATAAGGTTATAAATTCAGGAGAAGGGTTTATTGAAATAGAAATAAATAATGAAAAGGCAGTAATTTTAACTGTTCCTTATCCAAGCGAAAAAAGACTTAATGAAGTTTTATATAAGGATATGGATGAAGAGGAGGAAAAATTAAAATCTTATAGTGATAGAATTCATAAGCTTTTTGATGATTTAAAGGTTAATTATAGAGAAGATACTATAAATTTAGTAGTATCTCATCTATTTGCAATGGAAAGTAAAGAAGGAGGCTCTGAAAGAAGCATACAACTTGGTGGAAGCTACATAGTTGATGGAAGTTGCTTCCCAGAGGAAGCTCAATATATTGCTTTAGGTCATGTTCATAAACCCCAAGTAGTTCCAAATACAGACCATAAGGCAAGATATTCAGGCTCTCCTATACACTATAATAAAAAAGAGATAAATAGTGAAAAAAAGTGTTTTATAGTAGATGTTAAAGCTAAAGAAGAAGCAAAGGTAACAGAAGTTCCTTTTAAAGTATATAAACCTATAGAAATATGGAAATGTAAAAGTATAGATGAAGCAATTGAAAAGTGTGAAAAAAATTCAGAAAAAAGTTCATGGGTTTATTTAGAAGTTGAAACTGATAGATATATAAGAGAAGATGAGATAAAAACTATGAAAAGTTTAAAGGATGATATTTTAGAGATTATTCCTAAAATAAAATCAGAGGAAAATGAAGATGAAGAAGTAAAAAGTTTTTCTGAAAAAACCTTTGAAGAAATATTTAAAGAGTTTTATAAGAAGGAGAGAGATATAGAACCTGATGAAGAGTTGGTTAAAATGCTCTTATCCATAGTTGAAGGAGGGGAAGAAAATGAGACCAATTAAATTAAAAATAAAAGGCTTAAATAGCTTTATTGAAGAACAAGTAATAGACTTTGAAAAGCTTACAGATAGAGGGCTTTTTGGAATATTTGGTCCTACAGGAAGTGGAAAATCTACTATTTTAGATGGAATAACCTTAAGTTTATATGGGGATTTAGCAAGAAAAAGCTCAAATTATATAAATACAAATTGTGATACTTTAAGTGTAAGCTTTGAATTTCAAATAACTTCTTTTGAAACAAAAAAATATAGGGTTGAAAGAAGTTTTAAAAGAGATAAAAAAACTGGAGGAATAAAAACATCAGGGGCTAAGCTTTTAGATATTACAAATGATGAATTAGTATTAGCTGAAAAGGCGAGAGAAGTAGATAAAAGCTGTGAAAAAATTTTAGGATTATCTTTAGATGATTTTACAAGGACAGTTGTGCTTCCTCAAGGAAAATTTAGTGAATTTTTAAAGCTTGAGGGAAAACAGAGAAGAGAAATGCTTGAGAGATTATTTAATCTTCAAAAGTATGGAGATAATTTATCAATAAAGCTTTCTAAGAAAATAAAAGAAAAAAAGACAGAAAATGATATTCTTATTGGTCAGCTTAAAGGATATGAAAATATAAATGATGAAATTTTATCTTTAAAGAAAGAAGAATTAAAGCTTAAAGAGAAATTATATAATGATTTTGATAAAGAACTTAAGGATATTAATAAGACCTTTAAAGAAAAGGAAGAACTTTGGAAAAATCAACAGGAAATTTTACTATATAAGGATAAGGAATTAAAATTAAAAAGTAAATCTTATGATATAGAAAATAAGAAAAATAAAGCCTTAAGAGGAGAAGCTTCATTAAGGGTTAAGCCTTATATTGATGAATATAATAAATCATTAAATGAAAGTATAATAATTCAAAAAGAATTAGAAGTTTTAGAAAAAAGAATTATTAACTTAAAGAAAGAAAAAGAAGAAAGAGAAAAAAACTTTGAAATTTTAAAGAATAGAAAAGATATAGAGCTTCCAAAATTAAAAATAAAAGAAGAAAGACTTTTAGATGCCATAAGAGAAGAAAAGGTATTAAATAGTTTATTAAAAGAACAGGAAAGTAATAAGAAAAAAATAAATTTAATGCTTTCAGATTATAGAAATAAAGAAAAAGAATTTAAAATTTTTGAAGAAAATATAAAAGAAAAAGATAAACAAATAAAGACTTTAGAAGAACAATCTGAAAGCTTAAAGATAGATGAAGATTTAAAAAATGCTGTTCAAAAGGGAATAATAATAACTGAAAAATATAATTCTTTAAATAAAATATATAATGAAGATGTAGTAAAAATAGATAAATTAAAAAACAAAATAGAGAGTGCTAAAAAAGAAAAAGAATATTTAAGTAAGTTATTAGAAAATAAAAATAAGGAATTCTTAGAATTATCTAAAAAACTTGAAAAACTTATTTCTCCTACTACTTCAAAGGATTTATTAGAAAAACAAAATAAAATAAATAAGTTAAAAGAAGAAGCAAGAAGATTTAATGAATGTACTAAAGAAATTTTAGAAATTAACAAAGAAAATGATTTACTAGCAAAAGAAATTGAGAAAAAGAAAGTATTAAAAGAGGAAAATGAAAAAGAACTTAAAAATTTAAAAGAAAGTTATGAAGAAATAAAAATAGAAAATTTAGCTCATGAGCTTAGAATAGCTCTTAAAGATGGAAAACCTTGCCCTGTATGTGGTGCTAAGAATCATGATTTTAGTAATTTAAAAGAAATATCTTTAAAAGAAGACAATGATTTTTCTAAAGAAATATCAATTTTAGAAGAAAAAATAAAAGTTATGGATAATGATATTACTAGACATGAAACTAAACTCTTAACATCAAAGGAAAAATTATTATCAGCAGAAAAAGAAATTTCTAATTTAGGAGAAGACTTCAAAAGTTTAGAAAAAGAAGAAAAGAATTTTGAAAGCTTAAAAAATGCTTTAGATGAATATGAAAAAAATAAAGAGTTTTTTGAAAAGAATAGAGAAAATATTAAAGAAGAAATTTATGAGTTAAAAAATAAAATAAATAAAAATAGTGCAATAGAAAGTGAAAATACAAAGCAATTATTATCTGTAGAACAAGAGATAAACAAAAATTTAGAAGAAAAGAATTATGCACTAAAAGAAATTGAAATTTTAAAGGATAATTTTAAAATAGATGATTTCCTTAAAAAAAATGATGAGATAAGAGCTAAAGAAAGAGAAAAGGAAAAGCTTTTTAAAGATATAAAAGAATTTAGAAATGATATTGAAGTATTAACTAATAAAAATAATAATCTTAAAGATTCTATGTCAAAGATAAAAGAAGAAGGGGCAGAGTTAAGAGCTATAATAAAAGAAAAAGATGCTCTAATAGAAGAAAAGAAAAAAATAATAAAAGAAAAAGCAGAAGAAAGTGAAAATTTATCTTTATCTCTTAAAATAATAGAAGATAACATAGAATGTATAGAGAAAGAATATAAGATTGAAGAAGAAAATAAAAAGAAAGTAGATAAAGAATATGAAGAGGTTAATAAAAATTATATAGAGAAATTTACAAAGAATAATGAAATTAATAATAAAGTAAGAGAGAATAAAGAAAAGCTTAGCAATATTCTTAAGGAAGAAGAATTTGAAAATATTGAAGAAGCAGAAAAATATAATTTATCTAAAATAGAGATAGATGAAATTAAAAGAGAAATAGAAGAATATAAAAATGAGCTTTCAAAAGTTCAAGGGGTAATTGAAGGATTAATTAAGAAAAATGCTGGAAGGGAAATAAGTGAAGAGGAATGGAAAAACATTCAAGAAGAAAAAGAGCAAAAAGAAGAGGAATTTGAAAAAATTAAAGAGGAAAAGATAACCTTAGAAAAAGAATTAAAAGATATAGAAAATAAACTAAAAGAACTTGGGGAATTATTAAATAAAAAGAAAGAAATAGACCATGAGCTTGCCTTATTAGATGATTTAGAAAAATTATTTAAAGGAAAGAAATTTGTTGAGTTTGTAGCAATAACAAAGCTTAAATATATTTCTCATGAAGCCTCAAAAAGACTTAAGGAAATAAGTAATGGAAACTATGGTTTAGAGGTTGATGAAAATGGAAGATTTATAATAAGAGATTATAAAAATGGAGGAGCAGAAAGAGATGCTTCAACTCTTTCTGGAGGGGAAACCTTTTTAGCTTCTTTATCTTTAGCATTAGCTCTTTCAGCAGAAATACAACTTAAAGGAACAGCCCCACTTGAATTATTCTTCTTAGATGAAGGTTTTGGAACATTAGATGAAAATCTTTTAGAGGTTGTTATGGAGTCTTTAGAAAGGGTTCACAATGATAGATTGAAGGTGGGAATAATAAGTCATGTTGAGGCTATAAAAAATAGAGTGCCAGTAAAACTTATAGTAACTCCAGCAATTTCAGGATTTGGAGGAAGTAAAGTAAAAATTGAAAGAAGTTAAAATACTATTGAATTTTTAAGTGTTAAACAATATAATTTAAGGTAGAGTTTTTAGAAAAGATATAAAAAGAGGAGATTACATAGAGATGAAACTAGGAATTGTAGGTTTACCAAATGTAGGTAAGAGTACTTTATTTAATGCAATAACAAAAGCTGGAGCAGAATCAGCTAACTATCCATTCTGTACTATTGAACCAAATGTTGGGGTTGTTTCTGTACCAGATAAAAGACTAGATGTATTAGAAAAAATGTATGGAGCTAAGAAAAAGGTTTATACAGCAATAGAGTTTTATGATATAGCAGGTCTTGTAAAGGGAGCATCTAAAGGTGAAGGGTTAGGAAACAAGTTCTTATCACATATAAGAGAAGTTGCAGCTATTGTTCATGTTGTTAGATGTTTTGATGATGGAAATGTTGTTCATGTTGAAGGTTCAGTAGACCCTATAAGAGATATTGAAACTATAAATCTTGAACTTATATTTTCAGATTTAGAAGTTCTTGAAAGAAGAATGGAAAAAACATTAAAGCTTGCAAGGTCAGGAGATAAAACAGCAAAATTTGAATATGGAGTAATGGAAAGAATGAAGGCACATTTAGAAAAGAATCTTCCTGTTAGAACTTTAGAAACTACTGAAGATGAAGATGTTTTTATAAAAACTTTATTTATGATTACTTCAAAACCTGTTTTATATGCATGTAATGTTTCAGAAGATGATATAATGAGTGGAAATCTTAATAATAAGTATGTTCAACAAGTAAAAGAATATGCAGAAAAAGAAAATTCAG
>ONGV01000030.1 GCA_900317445.1 uncultured Eubacteriales bacterium
CTTTATAAGCTCATCAAGGTCTTTTAAGTACCAATTAGCCAAAACGTTTGATGGCAAATACCCTATTGGAAGAATTGTTCTATCATTTTCTATCAACATAGAACTATATTTTTCACATACTACTTTAACTAAATCAGTTAATTCACAAATTTCATCATCTTCACCATAATAATCTATTAACTCTTCTTTTAATTTTTCAAAGCCAATCTCTTTATTTTTCATGTCAACAGAATAATAATAATCCTTAATATCCATTGTTATATATACAATACTTTTTTTCTTATTTAATCTATCTTGAATTACATTTACACCGTTATCTCTCCATTCTGAATATTTATTATAATATGGCTCAAATAAAGAAATAGTATTATTTTTTGTATCTCTTATTTTATTTGCATATACTGATTCAGATAATGTATCTTCAAAATATTTATGAGTTTTTATTATCCAAAGTATTCCTAATAATTGAAGTGTAATGGGAATATCACTTATACATATAACAGATTCAAATACAACTTTATCATCTAAAATATTATTTATCTTTTCATTATCTTCTTCATTATCATTTGCTTTTTTAGGCAAGTAATGTACTGCAATTTTATCAATATCCTTTTTAAAATATCCATTGTTTATTTTAGTTAATACTTCTGCTAAATTCTCTTCAATATCTTCATCTTCAAATTCTATAATTTGTTTTCTTAATATAATTGATGAATTATCATAATATGCATAAGATTTTAACTTTCTATAAGCTAAAATTATATCTTCCATTCCTAAATTCATTTTACTATCCCCTTAAAGTTACTTATTAAAAATACTATACTTTGTTGTATTAACTGCTACTTGTGCATATTTATTTGTCATAAAAATCATCTCCTATAAATTTATACTACTATAATACAACCACTTATTGTAAAGTTCAATATATTTTGTAAATAAGTATATATTTTTGTCATATTCTAGACAAATAAAAGTTTTATGTAAAAATAAAAAGCCAAATTTTAAATAAACTTATTTTATTATAAAACAATTTCATATTTAATAATAGCTTACTACTAGAATTTTGCTGGATACTAAATGTTGTAGCAAGTAAAAGTATCACTTGCTTGATAAGAGACAGTAGAAAAAATATGAAGGACTTTCAATAATTTTGTAGAATTAAGTAAGGAGTAATAATTTTATAATGAGGATTGACAATATGGAATTTTTCAATAATATACAAAAATAAACTTCTAAAAACATTTATGAAAAGTAAGTAAAGCCAAGATTAAAAAAAGATGGAAGTCTTCATGTTTTAATGATTAATAGTTTTAGTAAGTTTTTCAAGCAAAATTTGGGTTGTGAAGATAAATATACAACTCAAATAGATGCAATACTTCATGAAATGCAGAAAGAAGGCTATGAAATAGTGGATGTGAAATTCAAGAGTCTTATGAATCAAGGAGTGTTTGGGGAAATGGAAGGATTTCACACATTAATAATACATAGATAAAAAAATACTTATTTTAGAGAGAAGGATTAAAGATATGAAAGATTATATAAGAAAAGATTTAGATGGACCAAATGATAAAATATGTGGAAGAAAGTATTTTGAACAACACAATTGCTGTGAAGAATTGGATATAACATTTAATATTTTTTACGATATTTATTACATATTCAATGCGGCAAATTTTAATTTAATAAATGCGGCTAATAAAGATTTGGATATTAGTAAATATGAAACTAATGCCGAAGATATATTGAGATTTTTTCTAAGACTAGAATATTTAAAAAGTACAATTTTGTCATATAGATCAATAGAAGATTATATAATGAAGATTATTGCATTTGCTTTTAATTTAAAAGATAAAATAACTAGCAAAGAAGATTATGAAAACAAAAGTAAAAATATAAATTATCGTAAAATACATAATAAATTATCAAAAAAACAAAAGGATAAAGAAATTTCCAAAATAAATCAAATAATAGAAAAATTTCATGAAGATGAAAATTTCAAAAAAATACGTGATTTAGTTAATAAATTAAAGCATAATAATAATATAAAAATAAAAGAATTAAGACCTGCATGTTCATTTGGATATTCTATTAAAAATAAGTCAAATAAAATTATTTATTCTTCAGATTGGTTAGAATCAGAAACATATTCAATAGAAGAATTGGTTGATTTATGCTATAAAACAAATCCAGTAATTGTAAATTATGTTGAAGATATATATTCAATAATAGTTACCAAATATAGTGATTATCCCATTGAAAGTTTATAATAAAATCAAATATGTAAATTTAAAAAAGGGGCTGTTGCACAACTAATTTTTAATTAATTGTACAACACACCCTTTCTATTATAAAATGATTTAGAATTCATTTGCTACTATTTAAATTTCTTTAAAATTGCTTTTTAATCGACTTATACATATTACTTTTTCATCTTGTGATAATTCATTAAACATACTAATAATATTATCAATTTTATATTTTCCCAAAATAACATCTATTTTCTTTGTTAATATTTTATACTTTTCTTTATTTTCATCTGATAAATATTCTTCATCTTTACCTGCATTACTTTTCAATTTTTTTAATTCTTGTACATCCATTTTATCTATATTTTTAATTTTTTCATAATACATGGTATTCCAATCCTTGTCTAATTTATCGCATTTATCTAACAAGCTTAATTTAATACTTGATATCATATTAATTATGTTAGAATTGTTTTTATACTCTTCTTTCAATATAGATATAGCTTCATTTATTTCTAATCTTGTATATTGTTTAAATTTATACTTTTGAAGATCTCTATCTATATTAAATAAAATACTCTTCATTTCTTCTAGTTTATCATGAGCATCATTTAATAATGATTCTTTCAAAATATCATTAAAAAAATAAATTGCATTATATAAATCATCTAAATTAGAAATATTATTTATTAAGTTTTCCGATTTTTGTAAAACTTTATTTGAAGCATTTTTTATCTTAATTATTTTATCTTTTAATTCATTAATACTTTTAAATAACTCTATATTGAATTTTCCATATTTAGGTTCAACACTTAACCATTCATTTATTTTTTCTTCTGATTCATCTAAATTTTTTATTGAATCTACATTGGATTTTATTTGATAAAAATCTTTTTCAATTTTATCCACTTCTTTTTTAATTGTAATTGCCTCTAAATATCTTTTATTATAATATTCTAGACTTTTTTCAGTTTCTTCTATTAAATCAACTTGAATTTCTAATTTTTGAAACAAAGCAATTAAATTTTTCATCCTATTATTTATTTCTTTAAAATTATTAATTGATGCAGTTTTTGCAAAACTACTAATTGAATTTTTAAATAAATTAATTCCTTTATTCTTTATATCAGTTGCTTTATTAACTTGTTCTAAAGAATACCTATATGTTAGTCCTTTTATTTCGTCATTTTTAATTTCATTACATATTATTAATATATTTCTAATTATAAAAGGATTTTCGTTTATTTTTTCTAACATATCATATGCACTATTTATCTTTTTATTTATTTCTTCATTCCTATTAACTGCAATCTTTAATATATCTTCACAATTTAAGTACCTTCCTCTAATATCTGAATTAAGCTCAGATAAATCTATCTTTTTTAAATCATTATATAAGCTTTCAACATTGTCTATAGTTGAATTTCTCATTTTTTCTATTTTTTCAATTAAGCTTACAATTTTATCACTTTCACTTTCTTCTGTATATTGCATATAGTATTTTGCAAATTCTTTAAATTTTTCTTTTTTATCATCATTAAAACAATTATATATATCTTGAACTTTTGATTTAATTATTCCATAACTTATTATTAGATTATCTTTATTTACAACAACAATATACACTATTAATAGACTTATTGAATAAATACTTAATCCATAGGGTGCTTTTACATACTCTTGAATAATAGTATTAAATGATATTTTTTCTTTAGATAATATTTTTGACTTTATTTGTAAAAATATTTCTTTAACTTTTGGATTAAGTGGCTCTCCTAGATAATTACCATTATAAAGAACCTTCCATCCCTTTTCAGAATTTACACTAAACATACAGTTAATCCTATTTCTAATATCTACAGGTAAAGTTTCAAATTCTACTATATCCTCTATTTTTCCAAATAATAAGGCTTCAATTATTGAATAATAATATTTTCTTGCTTTTGCATTTATCTTTTTTTCAAATCCATCAATTGAGAATGGAATAACCTTAGGATATATATTGTTTAATTTGTCCATTATTTCATCTTTAAGTAACTTATCTGATACATAAATTTCATTTTCCTTTATAAATTTTCTTTGTTTTGCACAATTCATAAATTCCTTAATAATTTTTTTATTTTCATCTACAATAGATTTTTCATAGAATTTCTTAAATTTTTCTTTTTCCAATTGATTAAAAGAATTTAAAGTTCTTATATTTATTAATGAATCTTGAATTATATTATTTAAATCATATATTATTCCTACCAAAATAACACATTCTTCATAGTTTAACTCTTTCATATAACTAGCTACAAGTTGTATTTTTTCATAACTTTCCTTATTACAATACAAATATATAACTCTAATTCTACTTTCATCTGGATGAATTAAGGATTGTACATTATTTTTTAAATTCTTAAGAAAATTATAATCACAATCATTTATATCAATAAATTCTTTAATATAGGACCATTCATTAGTATTAATGTTGTTCAGCCTTCCAAATAAAGTTAATTCACTTATTCCTATTTTTAATTCTTTCTTTAACTCCTCTGGAAAATCTGTAATAAATTCCTTAGTGTTAACTGTTAACTTTTTCTTTTTAAATAGCTTATTGTAATCTGCTTTTGAATTTCCATCACTTAAAAATTTATATTTTTTTATAGTTTCATCATAATAAATCAATCCTAAATTATTTTCAAGCTTATTAATACTTTCTATTATTCCTTGTTCATCTAATCCAGTTAAATCTCTTATTATTGAAATAATATCATTCTTGTCAAAAACTTTAAATTTATTTATATTTATCAACAAGATTGCAGAAAGTATGTTTTTTTCTCTTTGTACTAATATATCTTCATTAGATTCTATAATTTCTTTATATTGACTACAATAATCTCCTGAAACTCTTCCTCTTTGCTCAGCGTTTAATAATTCTTCAAAAATAGATGAATTTACAATTACTATTGGATAAATTAAATCTTTATAATCATTAAATTCAATATCCTTATATGAATCAAAAATATCACTCAAAAATGTTAACATAGATCTTTGTTGCATGTATACAGATAAAGTAGAAAACATACTTATTGTAAGAGGATGTATGGGAAATCCTCCTTTTAATATTGTATTTTTAAACATTTGAAAATTATTCCATACACTTTTTTGAGTTAATTCTGGCAACCATCTTCCTATATTGCTATGAATAATCATCGCAAACTTATTCATTGAAGTTTCAACCATAGTATCAATTATTTTATCTGCATTATTTTTTTTCTTAATTATATTGGCTAATACTGTTTCTAAATTAGAAGATAAATAATATTTGTCACTATTTTGATATCTTCCAACATACCTCATTATACTATCATTATTAACCCTAGCAATATAAGCATTTAATTCCGATTGAATAAAACCTATAAATACAATATTAGGAGATGCATTTTGAACTGCTTCAAATATTTGCTGTATTCCTGTCTCTCCAGCTAAATAAGGCTGATTGCTAGCAAATTCAAGATATCTTCCAAATTCATCGAAGAGAACAACTATACTTTTAAATATTTTATTTTTCACAACATATTCTTCATTTAATTTAGACAACACATATCCTGATGAAATTCCTTCAGTTATATTTATCTCATTTCCAGTTTGGCTTTTATAAATTTCACTTACTAAAGAATATGAATCATAATCTTCTATACTATTTAGAAGTACCTCTTTCAATTTATTTTTATCAGAATAATTTTTAAATTTTTTATATTTTTTAGCTTTCTCCATATATTGTTCTGATAAATATTCAAATGAATTTTCTAGATAATTTTTTGCTGTTCTATAGGCATTAGTCATATCTTTAAAAATCTCATCATTTAGTCCATGTAGTCTTAAAGATTCCTTTGCTACCTTTAAAACTTCCATATTCAAATTAAAATCATTAATTCCATTTAAAACTAGAACTAAATGTTTATCAGAACTAAATTGATTTATATAATCATATCCTTCTTTATCTGCATTTTTTATATTTTGTAAAACATCATTTCTTTCTTTATCATTTATATTAGACATCAATGTAGCTAATGCTAATGTTAAATGTGATTTACCTGCTCCATAACCTGCTATTGTCAATACAAATCTATTACTATCAGTTTCTTTGTAAATTTTATTGTATATTGCTTTAGTAAATGTTACAGTGTCACAAAGCTTATGATTACTGCTACTTATATCTTTTTGTGATACACCATAATATTTAGGTCCATGAAATATGTAACTTTTAGCAACATCATCTCTTTTATTAGAATTATAAAACCATTCTGCTTGAACAGCACCATTAAAGAAACTATCTTTTTTTATTTCTATTAACTCCCCTATTCTAGCCATATTTCCTCCTAAATCAAATCATCATATATTTCATTTATTATATCTTTACTTTTTGCTATTCTGATAATAGTTATAGGGTTTAACTGTTTATTTAATTTTATATACCCTTTAACTGCTAATTCGTCTAATACCTCTATAGTAGTTTCATAATCAAAACCAAAACCTTTATTCCACCTTATGTCATCAATAATATTATGTATGGTAATTTCATTATCCTCCATAAAACTTTCTTCTAATTCTTTTAAAAGGGTATATCCATAAACACCTATATATTCATATGACAAATAATTGCTTTTAAATATTATATCCTTATCAATAAAATCAACTGGAGATATTGAAAAAAAATCTCCATTCTTATAAGTTGATTTTATTGAACCAAAATCAATGCTTTTTCCATATTCAAGTTTCGCTCTATCTGTTATTGTTAATATTGGTATTCTCTTATTAAACTCATAAGGATACTTTCTAAATACATAACTCCATTGTATAGCTCCTTTATTAATTCTATTCAAATTATAATGAAAAAGCATTTTTGTAATATCTAAAGTTAAAAATTTATCATTATCATATATTACTTGACCTAAGTCTGTCAGAGATAATTTTATTTTTTCTTTATCTAAACAATACTTTATTGCTCCCATATATCCTAAATATTTTATGTGAGGCAATACTTTTCCTGATTGTTTTCCTGTAGGTATCCCTGTTTTATTACTTATATCATATTTATCTCCTACATAATTATTTTTAGCCAATTCTAATATTTCTGATAAATATATTAACTGTGGTGGAAATGTTTCTGCGAATGAAAAACTTTTATTGTCCATTTATATTCTTTCCTCCAAACTAGTAATTTTAATTATTCTTGGTTCATACTTGCCAAAATTCTTTTCTTTTGCCTTATATCCAACAGTAACACATTGTCCCTTTACTAATTTTCTAAGTTTTTCTGCCCAAACTTTACTTCCTTCACTGGATATATCAATATATTTGCCTACTTCTAATGTGCTTTGCTCAGGTGGACTAAAATATAATTTTTGTGCTGCTTGTTGTAAATTGCCTATTTCTCCTGGTGATAATCTTCCTGCCATAAATTGAGTAGCATACCATCCTGATATTCCAAATTTCCTTCCTTCTGCTAATATCTTTCCACTTGGTGAATTTTCATCATGTGATAAGTTTTGTGCTTCATCTAATATTATAGGTATAGGAGTTTCTTCATTGCCATATTTAACTGCATAATTCCATATATCCCATAATATTAATTCAGTTAATATTACTTGAATTTCTCTTGAATATCCACTTAACTGAATTACATACATTTTTCCTTTTTCATCTATTATATCTTTCCATGTAAAATCTGTATTACTTAAAAAAGGATCATAATCAACTAATGCTTCAACTTTACTTAATACTGTTTTTGCCGATTTATTCTCTTCATTAGCTAACATATCTCTTAATATAGCTAATGTCATAGAATCACCATATTTTTTTAGTCCTTCTTTAACTGAAGAATATATAGCACTTCTTTGTTGTTCTCCAAATTTATATACTTTTGCAAAAGAATCTGCTATTCTGTTAGCTATATCTTGATCTAATTCTTGTACTTCTTTATTTCCTATAAGTATTGTTCCTTTTTTAAATGGATTTATAGGAAATTTTTCATATTTAACTAATCTTGATTCAAATTTTTCTCCAAGGTTCTTCAATAGTATTGGTGATAACTTACTTTCTGTAAATCCATCTGTATAATCAAAAACTATTACAGATATATTATTTTTTACCGCCTCTAGTATTAAAGCTTGTATACAATATGTTTTTCCAGAACCTGAGTTACCATTGATAAGAAGATGTCTATTATTTAAGTCTTTATGTTTATATTCCCAATAAATTTTTTCTTTTGTTCTTATGTCCTCTCCTAATAAAAATCTCACATATTCATTTTTATCTATATTAATATTTTTATCTTCACTATCATTAATTCTTTCCAAAGAAGTTGTATCATTATCTTTAGTTTCTTCTTCTATATTTTTTACTTGCTCTTTATCTTTTGGCTCTATTTTATCCTCTGATGAAATTATTATTTCTTTTTTATTATCAAAGTCATCTTCATCATCTCCAAACATTCCAAACGCTAACTCTTCTTCCTTTTCTTCCTCCTCATTAAATTCTATCTTAAAATCATCTTTCATTTCTTTAGGCAATAATAATTTTTGTATGTAAAGTTGTCCTGCTGAATTATATTGAATACTATTAACATCAACATCAAAATCTTCTGGAATACCCATATCCTCAGTTATCATTTTATCACTATCAACATTAATCCAATAAGTATATACACTTCCATTCCACTCTATTTCATAATTACCATTATAAATATCTGAAATTTTATTAATTAATACATCATACCCTACAGTATTATCATTTAAATTAATTTTTGAAAATATAAGTGCTCTATATAATTGATTAAACCAATATCTTTTATTTACTGAATTGTTATGTGGAGAAAATTTACGTGAAAGTTTTCTTATTCCTTCTAGCATTTGGTTTTTAGCTTTTTTTACATGTTCTTCATTTTCCTTTGCCATTTTACATTCTATAACTGTCATTTTTATCTTTATTGGATTTTTATCAAAAAGCAATCCATCATAATTTTCTATTTCTAAAACCATAAAATCTGGTCTTAAAGATGATTCTTGAGAATAATTTTGTAAATCATCCTTGAACCAATGACTGTAATTATCTAGATTTATCAAATTTCTAATAACTACATTATTTTTTGAATTAATATTAATAACCTGCATAGTTAGTACATAAGCTAAATAATTATGAAGTTGTGTATTTTTTGGGCTAAGAGCAGTCATTAATCTAGCTCCATCTAAATCCTTACTTATATTTATACAATTTTGTGCTGCCTTATCTGCTATATCATCATTCCATTTTCCAAATGTATACAAAAGCCTTTCTTTTAATCTTAACTGTAAATCTTTTAATATATCTTCCCTTGCAGATAATGTTGTATTTAATTCTCCAAAATCTCCTTTACCAGTCGAAAAACCAATTACCTTAGAATTTTTTTTATTAATTATACTTTTATCTATACTTTCATCTAAACATACAACCCATCTTGATTTTTCATGTATATATCCAATTAAATCTATATTTTTTTCATTTATTTCCATAGTCTTAATTGCTGTGTACTCTGATACTTCTTCATTTGGTCTTAAAATTTTATGAAGTAACTGCAAATATGAATTAGATGCTTCAAACTGTCTTTGAGAGATATCAATTTTTCTATTATCTTGACTTATTGATACTGGCATAGGGACATAGTTTGCTGGATACTTACTATCACTTTTTGCTTGTATATTGTTACTTTTTATAAAATCAATAGATTTATAATTTAAAATCTTATATACATAAGTTATATCTTCATTCTCAATATATTTCTTTAATTTATCTGATCCTAAATCAATATAATTTAAATATGTTTTTATATTTACTTCCTCATCATCAATAAAACAATTGTCTAACCAATATCTTAAATACTCTTTTCCTCCAATTCTTGAAAATGGAATCAATATTCTTACTTGTATTGATATATCTACTACAAATTCTTTTATTTTATCAATAGCAGTATGAATTCCTGATACTATATGTTGCATATCATCAGGATTAACAAATAGTAAATTTATTCCATCCGCTCTTGCTGGAAAAGTTTTTATATATTCAACTATATTGTTTGCAATTATATCAGACTTGTAACTTTTCTTTGTCATATCTCTCAAATTAATATCTTCATACTCTATAATGTCATTTCTAATCCTACTATTAGATATAATTTCAGAACTATATTTATTTGAAGAATATAATGCATATTTCCCAAGTAATCTTCCAACATCAACATCGTCTAATGAACTGAAAGAATAAATGTCCATCCCTGAATTAATAGAACACATCTTTAAATTTGTATCAAAGTTGTCCATAATGTTTTTTTCTTTTATTTTAGTATTTATACTTATAAAATCTAATATTTCATAAAAGCTACTTTTTATATAATTACATCTACATAATATTTTTTCTAACATTATTGGATGATATGGAGGCATAATCACATTTTTTAATTTTCCGTTTTTTGAACCTTCTAATGTACTATCCCCTATTAAGAACAAATTTAAAAATAAATATAAGTTTTCTTTTTCTTGACTTGTAAAATTATCATAGTTCTCTTTTATTATATTCAATAATTCAACATACCTTTTGAATAATTTGCTACATACATTTTTTTCTATAAAAGTTGAATAGATGCCTTTACTTTTGACTGATTTTATAAATTCTTTACAATTTTCCTTTAATTTCCCAAATACGTTTGATATCCTATTTTCTAAATCACTATGGTTATTATTGATAGCTAAATCTTTAAAATCAAACACTCTCATTTCTATTTTTTGTAGTTTTGTAAAGAACTCCTCTTCAACTTCACAGCACATATAATCTTGCATATTATCACATTCAATATATAATGGTAATTTAAATTCTTCATTATCATCACTTATACTATTACCTTTATTAAGAATCATGTAATCATTTAACCAAGAATCCATTGGATTAAAACAATAATTTAAAATGAATTTATCTTCAATATCTTCTGATATTGAAGTGATTTCAAACTTTATCTTGCATAATTCTGTTAAACTCTTAATTGATTTTATTCTTGGTATTTCTTTATTAGCATCAAATGGATCTTTTCCATCAAAATATTCCACTTTCAATTTATTTTCATCATCATTCAAAAAATCAAGAATTCCTCCAAGCCTACTACATAAAGAATAATATAATCTACAATTTTTTCCATCATCATTTTGCTCATCATTTACAAGTTTCATTTCGTTTAATTTAAATATTACTTTTTCAGGAATAACTCCACATTTATCTTTATGTCTTATAACACTTTTTATTATAGCTTTGCAATATACTTCTAATGGTTCTCCAATTATATTTATTTCTTTTTCTTTAGGATCAATTATTTTAGATGAAGACAACTTAAATTTGAATATCTCATCTATTATTGCATAATCAATTTTCAAAAATATTTTTTTTAGTTCAACATTATTTTTTCCTCTAATAAAATTTAAAATTTCGTTTTTAAATTCATTATAACTACTAAAAATAGGATTTTCACTTGGAAACACATCTTCTACTATGATTTGATATTTATCTGCATATTCATTCAATCTTTCTTCATATTTTTTAATTTCTTTACTTTTTAAACCATTTCTAAATTTTGTCCTTTCTATAAATTGTGCTGATTTTTCTATTATTAAAGCGGCTGAAATTCTTCCACTTTTTAATGATGATACTTTAGGAATACTTTTTTTACTTTTTATACTTGGTATACAATAATATTCTGATAGTTTAAAACAAACTTCTTCTATTATTTCATCAATAGTAGATAAACCCAAAGAAATTATTTCTTCCATTAAATTACTAAATTTAATTAAATCTATAGATACATTTTTAAATATAACTTTAAATAATGTATTAAATGCCTTTTCATTATCTTTATTTCTAAAAATCTCTTCATAATCATCTCTAAGCCACGAGCTATAATTCTTTTGTAGTATACTTATAATACTTTGAGGATTTATTGTATAAAAATCCGCTAATCCACCTTTATCTTCTACAGCCTCTGTTCCCATAAGAAGAATTAGATTATAATTTTCATTAGTCTTTTCAATATTTACAATACTATTTCTAATATCTGTCATTGTTGAATCAAAATTTACATATCCATTTTCTTTTAAAAAACTTATAGAAGTTTCCCAATCTTTTTTAGCTTCATTTTCAAATTCTTCATACTTTTCTTTTGACATTTTTGCTTCTAGCTTAACTTTTGATGAATTTTTAAAATATTTACATACTTCCTTATATATGTATGGACTTTCAAAGCCTTCTAATTTAATAAATGCTATCCCTTTTATTTTTTTTAATTGTAACTCTATTAAATTTTCTATTTCATCGATATATTTTTTCATTAATTATACCTCCATATATGGATTCTCAACAATTGAAGTTGAATCTGATAATTCCCTTAAAAAGCCAGCTTCTTTCAACATTTTCTGAAAAGCCTCTTTATTATATTCTAATGAATTAAATTTTTCAGATTCACTTATGTCAAATTCCTCCATCAATTGTTCTTTGCCTATAATTATTCTAAAGTGTAAAAATAATTTTTTTAAAAAGCTATCAAATGTCATTTTAGTTTTTGGCTTAACTAATGATATAACAAAAAACTTTAATATATCTTCATTTAATGTAAATCTAATAAACTTTTCATTAATAGGTCTAATTATACCTATCTTTTTGCCTAATTTTCTATATACTTTTATACTATCATCTATTGCATCTTGTATTGTCTCTTCTTCGCTTTTTTCATTACCCTTGTTATCTTTATTTCTATGTATATCTACATTTTTATATAAGGCATTTAACAAATCTTGTTCATAACTTTGAAAATTTAATGTAGCTATTTTTTTGATTTCTTCATTAGATTTTCCTTTATAACATTCTATATCAAAAATCAAATATCCAAGATTTTTTCCACATTCTATCCTCGCCTGTATAAAACACATTACTATTATTTGCACAATTATTCCTTTTGATAAAATTTCTATTTTTTCAAAAGGATGCATTTCACTGTGAAGTAAATTATTTAATTCAATTAATGTATATTCTTCTCTTTCTTTAAAACCACTTGGTATTATTCCTAATGTTTTATTAATTTTAGTAGTACATGTATTAATATTTGTTCCATTTATCCAAGTATCTTGAATTAACTTGCATAAATTTTCAAATTCACTAAATTGATTTAATATTAAATTAAATCCTAATTCTATTTCTTCTTTGTAATTTGGATTATTATTAATTGCACTTAATATATGTAAATAATATACTTCTCCACCTCTGCTCATAAAATTATAACGATTTGTTTCAAATTCACCATCAACAATATCTTCAAAATTTTTTCCTGTTTTTAAAGATTTCTCATCAGGATTTATATTTTCATTTCTTTTACTCTTAGTTCCCATTATTTCTGCTGTTATAACGTGTGGACATATAGGTAGCATACTTTGTGCAAACCAAGATCTATTTTCTAACACTCCTGAAAATCCATATAATAATTCTTGAATTAGTTTTATGTAATAATTTTTATCCTTTTCATTACAATCCTCTACCTTTATTTTATCTCTTAATAAATTCAAATGATACTCGTATGCATTTTTATCTAAATTAAATCTAGTATCTATCTTTGATTTTTCAAAAAATATAAATCTTTTTAATCCAACATTATTTGTAGGACTATATCTTATCGTATCATTTTTATTAAAATTAAGAGGAAATAATTCTTTTGAATATTTTCCATTTGATTCTTTTTCTGATAATGCCACTAATAAAAATTCCAAAATATACTCATATACAGTCTGATTAGCCTTAAATCTATGTCCAAATACATAACTTTGTAGTGTAATATAATCCTTTCCACCTAAATTATTACTCATACTTTTCTCCTATTCAAAATATATTTTTTCATCACTTATTTCTAAGTTTATTTGTTCTATTCCAGATGTAGTATTAACTATGATAGAAAATTCATTTCCATTTTCATTATTTTTATTTCTAAAACACTTTAACAATAGTGTATTTAATTCTGTTAAACCATGTGATAATGATGAATTTACTTTAGTTGATATTTTACCATTTACTATTGAATTAAAATATAAAAATAATGGTAATGATATTTTAAATTTTTCACTTTTTATTTCTAATTCTATTGAAAAAGCTTCTTTTATATCCTCTATTTCTATGTTCCTTTTTACTTGTTTAACTTTCAATTCATCTTTATCTATTTTAGCAAGAAGTAATAGTGCTCCTTGAAAAGCTTCATCATCTCTTCTTAATGTTAAATACAAGTTTTTTTCTTTTTCTTTACATGGTAATCCTATATTTTTTATATACAACGCTTCAAAAATCTGCTTTGATATCTTTCTTAAATTACTATTTGAAAGGTGATTTTTTGTTGCTTCAATATATGTCATAAATCCTTTTCCATATAATGTATCATAAATTTCTTGTCTATCTTTATTATCATTCTTTCCATAAACAAGAAAGAAACGTCTTATTGCTTTTCTCATTTTTCTTCTTTTTACAATAATATCATTACTATCAATACCATCATTTTCTTCAAAAGAAATACTTCTATCAAATTTTTTCAAAATGTCTTTTAACATCTTAGTTATTTCAATATCAAAATATTCAAAGTCTTCCTTCACAAATAAATTGTAATCTTCTTCCAATGCAATATTATCTAATTTTAAGTTTTGAATCATATAAATTGGTTTTATTTGACTACATTCTTCTATTTTTGCAATTCC
>ONGV01000297.1 GCA_900317445.1 uncultured Eubacteriales bacterium
AGATATACCTTATTAAAAAAAGATGGTAAGGCAAGAAGAGGAAGATTTGTTACCCCTCATGGAACTATAGAAACCCCTGTATTTATGAACGTTGGAACTTTAGCAGCTATAAAGGGTGCTGTTTCATCAATGGATTTAAAAGATATAGGATGTCAAGTAGAATTATCTAATACATACCACCTTCATTTAAGACCAACAGATGATGTAGTTTATAAACTTGGAGGATTACACAAATTTATGAATTGGGATAGACCTATTCTTACAGATTCAGGTGGATTTCAAGTTTTTTCATTAGCAAAGATGAGAAAAATAAAAGAAGAAGGAGTATATTTTAATTCCCACATAGATGGTAAAAGAATATTTATGGGACCAGAAGAATCTATGCAAATTCAAAGTCATTTAGCTTCAACTATAGCAATGGCTTTTGATGAATGTATTCCAAATCCTTCAACAAGAGAATATGTAGAAAAATCTGTAGCAAGAACTACAAGATGGCTTGAAAGATGTAAAAAGGAAATGGATAGATTAAATTCTCTTCCTGAAACAATAAACAAAGAGCAAATGCTTTTTGGAATAAATCAAGGTGGAGTATATGATGATATAAGAATAGAGCATGCTAAAGAAATTGTTAAAATGGATTTAGATGGATATGCAATAGGAGGCTTAGCAGTAGGAGAAACCCATGAAGAAATGTATAGAATCATAGATTCAGTTGTACCACATCTACCAGAAGATAAGCCAATATATTTAATGGGTGTTGGAACACCAACTAATATTTTAGAAGCTGTAGATAGAGGAGTTGACTTTTTTGATTGTGTTCTTCCAGCTAGAAATGGAAGACATGGACATGTGTTTACTAAAGAAGGAAAAATAAATCTTATGAATGCTAAATTTGAGTTAGATACAAGACCTATAGATGAAAACTGTCAGTGTCCAGCGTGTAAAAACTATACAAGAGCATATATAAGACATTTATTTAAAGCTAAGGAATTATTAGCAATGCGACTTTGTGTTCTTCATAATTTATATTTTTATAATAAGTTAATGGAAGACATAAGAAATGCTATTGATGGAGGCTACTTTAAAGAATTTAAAGAACAAAAGCTTAAAGAATGGAATGGAAATGCTTAGTATTGACAAAATAATATAAAGCATTGTAAACTTCTTAGAAAGAAGTGAAAGCTTTATTAAAATATAAAGAAAGGAAGAGGAAAAAATGGAAACTTTAATACAATTTATTCCAATGATAGTAGTATTAGTGCTTTTTTATTTGGTTATGATGCTACCAGAAAGAAAAAGAAGAAAAAAATATGATGAAATGTTAAATTCATTAAAGGTTAATGATAAGGTTATGACTAGAGGAGGAGTTATTGGAAAGATAATAACTTTAGAAGATGATTCAGTAATATTAGAATCTGGTCCTAATAAAGCAAGATTAAGATTTACAAAGCAAGCAATATCAAGTAAAATGGATGAACAAGCTACAAAAAAGGAAGCTTAATTAATAATTCCCTCTAGTATTTCATAAAATGAAATATTAGGGGGTGTTTTTATGAAAGGACTTAAATTTTTAAAGTCATTATTAAAGGGATTAATACGTTCATTATTTTTAGTTTTATTATTTTTAATTATATTATCAGTTTTTATGATGAAGATAGAAATAAGTGAAAAAAGCTATAAGGTTATTTATTCTATAATATTATCAATTTCATTAATTATAGGTGGAATTTATGCTGCAAAGAAAAATGAAAGTAAAGGTCTTTTAATAGGAATTATTTTAGGGGTAATTTTCTTTTTTTTAACTAATTTAATAGTTGGTTTAATAAAAGGAAATGTATTATTACAAGAAAATTTCTTAATATATTTAATTTTGGATATATTTCTTGGAGGGGTATCTGGAGTGCTAGGAGTAAATCTTTAAATAAGATTTACTCTAATGCTATTATAAAACGTTTTCTTATTTTTAAATATAGAAAAATAAAAAATCTTTATTCGATAAAAGTCATGTGGTATAATAACTTGTGTGTTGTGAATTTCTAATACTGAGGAGGATATATATGAAGACAAAAGGTAAAAGTTCAATTTTATTCATATTGTGCATTTTATTTATTTGTGGATTTGCTTTTATAGGATATAAGGGCATCGAAATTGCAGGATATGAATTTAGACCTTTTAGCAAAACAATAACTAGAGGGTTAGATTTACAGGGAGGAGTTTCTGTAGTAATGGAAATACAAGATGCTGACTCTGTTGACAATCTAAGTGAAAAATTAGAACAAGTAAAAGAACAATTAGCAGTAAGAGTAAACAAAGTAGGTGTTGCTGAAACCGTTGTATCAACAGAAGGAGATAGAAGGGTAAGAATTGACATTCCAGGACAATATGATTCAGCAGGAATTATTGAAAATTTAAGTAAGTCAGGAGAATTAACTTTTGTTTCTCCAGATGATGATGTTATTTTAACTGGAGATGATGTAAAAAAAGCATCAGTTACTTATAACTCTACAACAAATGAACCACAAGTTTCATTAGAATTAAATGATAGTGGAAAAACTAAATTTGCAGAAGCTACAGAAAAGTATATGGGTAAGCAAATTTCAATAAAAATGGATGATGAAACAATAAGTAGCCCAACTGTACAAGCTATTATTTCAGATGGAAATGCTGTAATAACAGGTAGTGGAAGTATTACAGAATCAAAAAGCTTAGCAGCTTTAATAAATGCGGGTGCATTACCTGTAACAATAAAGCAAGTATCATTACAAACAGTAGGAGCACAACTTGGTGAAACTGCTCTTCCAAATGCAGTAAAGGCAGGAGTTATAGGAATAGCACTAATATTCTTATTTTTAATTATTTATTATAGAGTTCCAGGATTACTTGCAAGTTTAGCATTAACTTTATTTGTATGTTTAGTTTTATTTATATTTGAAGAAATAGGTGCAACTTTAACATTACCAGGAATTGCAGGATTCTTGCTTACAATTGGTATGGCAGTAGATGCAAATGTACTTATATTTGAAAGAATACGAGAAGAGGTTAAAAAAGGTATATCAAGCAAAACTGCAGTTCAAAGAGGTTTTGAAAATGCTATGTCTTCAATAGTGGATTCAAATGTTACAACTATAATAGCAGCATTAGTTCTTTATTTCCTTGGCTCAGGTTCTGTAAAGGGATTTGCTATAACTTTAATGATAGGTATTGTAGTAAGTTTATTTACAGCATTATTTGTAACTAAATTCCTTATGAACCGTGCCGTAGAAATGGGATTATTAAAAAAGCCATCTTGTTTCGGTGTAAAGAGGGGGTAGAGTGATGCTAAAGATAGTAGAAAAGAAAAAAATATGGTTTTCAATATCCACTATTATAATTTTAATAGGAATAGGATTTATGGTCTTTAAGGGACTAAACTTAGGAATTGACTTTGCTGGAGGAACAAGTGTTGTTTTTGAGTTTGGTGGAGATTTTAATAAAGCAGAAGTAGATGAAATGGTTAAAGATTATGCAAAAGACCCTTTAACTAATACAATAAATGATACTCAATATGAAGTAAAATCAAAAGATTTTCCAAATGATAAGGTTACTGAATTTGTTAAAGCATTAAAAGAAAAATATGATACAATGCCTGAAGAAGATTCAGAAATTATAGTTTCACAAGATGAAGTTGGAGCATCAATAGGAAAAGACCTTACAAAGAGTTCATTAATAGCATTAGCAGTAGCATTTGTTGCAATGCTTATATATATTGCTATAAGATTTGAATTTAAATTTGGTATAGCTGCTTTAACAGCTTTAATCCATGATGTTTTAATAACATTAAGTGTATATTCTATATTTAACATTTCAGTTAATTCACCATTTATAGCAGCTATATTAACTATTATAGGTTATTCAATTAATGCTACAATAGTTATCTTTGATAGAATAAGAGAAAATAGAAAAGCAAATAGAAGAGCTGATGTTAATGAACTTGCAAATAAGAGTATAAGTCAAACTATGGCAAGATCAATAAATACAACATTAACAACATTATTTACAATAGTTGCAGTTTTTATATTTGTACCAAGTGTTAGAGAATTCTCATTCCCAATAATAATTGGTATTTTATCAGGTACTTATTCATCAATAGTAATAGCACCATCAGTTTGGACTTTATTAGAAAAAAGAATGAAAAAAAGTGCTAAATAATTTTAGTTCATAACACCAATAAGTGAAGTAGAAAGTTTCTATTTCACTTATTTTTATTTGAAAAAATATATATTTAATTTGGTTTTTCTTTAATATAAGAAAAAGAATTGATATTATTATAAAATTAAATTATAATATACTTGTTTTCTTATTTTATGGAGGAGTGAATCATGAGTAATTTTTGGAATAGTATATATTATCCAAATTACATATCAGGATATAATCCCTTCTTGCTTAAACATATGAATAAAGCTATAGAAAAATTAGTTGATGCCATTAACAATAGAAAAAAAATAGTAGTATATGGAATATCAAATGTAGATGGCATATGTGCTATTGCATCATTGACCTTACTTTTAAGATACTTAAATGCAGATGTGGAGTATTTAGTTCATGATGAAATAAAATCAAGAAAAATTGATTGTAAGACACTTAAAGATAACATAGATTTTTTAGGAACTGATTTACTTATAACTTTAGGCGTAGATTTAAAAGGCGAAGAAGAGTTAAAGCTTTGTAGCAAATTAGGGATAGATTTTGTTATATTAGAGAACAAAAAAACTGATATTGAAAAAAAGTACATTTATATAAATCCAAATCAAAAAGGTTGTCAGTATAGATATAAAAATTTATCTTTAAGTGAAGTAACCTTTAAGCTTATGCAGTCTATAGCAATTTATTATAGCTTAAAAAGCATAAATAAGTATCTTGATCTTATTACTATAGGCTCAAAGTGGCTAGAAATTCCAGCAAAGGGCGAAAATGCTGTCATTCTTAAAGAAGGTAAAAAGTTTTTAGTTGGCACTAATAACTATGGACTAAGAGCAATAATGGATTTTAATAAAATAATAGATTTAAATGATGAAAATATATTTAGAATAATAGAATTTATAACTCCTTCAGTAAATCCAGTAGGTGTATTGGGAAATTCTAAAATAGTAGTTGAACTGCTAACTACAGATGATAAAGATAGAGCAGAACAAATAGTTAAGTATTTACATTCACTAAATAGAAATAATGAAATAGACATATCATAATTGTGGAGGAATTGACATGGATTTAAAAGATAAAATTAGAGTTATTGAAGGCTTCCCTCATGAAGGAATAAGCTTTAAAGACATAACAACATTAATACAAGATAAAGAAGCTCTTAAAGAAGCTATAGATAAAATAGTAGAACATTTAAAAGATAAAAATATAGATATTATAGTAGCACCAGAGGCAAGAGGATTTATATTTGGTGTACCAGTAGCTTATGCATTAGGTGCAGGATTTGTGCCAGTAAGAAAAAAAGGTAAATTACCAGGAGAAACTTTAGAAATAAGCTATGGTTTAGAGTATGGTTCAGACATATTACAAATTCATAAAGATTCAATAAAAAAAGGACAAAGAGTTGCAATAGTAGATGATTTATTAGCAACAGGAGGAACTACTGAAGCTGCTATAAAGCTTATAGAAAAAGCAGAAGCAGAAATTGTTTCTTTGGATTTTGTTATTGAACTTACAGGACTTAATGGAAGAGAAAAATTTAAAGAATTTGATGTCTTTAGTTTAGTAGATTACGAATTTTAAAAAAGTGGCATTAGCCACTTTTTTTATTTAATAGAAATTTATATTAACTGTTAAATTATACTTTTTATTTTCTTAAAGTTGAAAAAGAAAACATAATAATATATAATGTTTAAATAAACAATAGCTGGTTTTTACCAGCTATTATCGGTTAAAAATAAAGCTTAAGGGGAGATAGTCTGTATGAGTGATAAATTAATTGATGACCTAATTGACAACATAAAAGAAAATAAATTAAATGTTAATTTAGACATTATAAATAAAGCTTATAATTTCGCTAAAGTAAAACATGGAAATCAAATTAGAAAATCAGGAGAGCCGTATATAATCCATCCAGTTGCTGTAGCTAAGATACTTGTAGAGATGGGGATGGATACAAGTACTATAGCAGCAGGACTTCTTCATGATGTTTTAGAAGATACTAGTTGTACTTTTGAAACAATGGAAAAAGAATTTAATTTAGAAATTGCAAAGCTTGTAGATGGGGTTACAAAGCTTACAAAGTTTGAATATAAATCAAAAGAAGAACAACAAGCAGACAATGTAAGAAAAATGCTTCTTGCTATGGCAGAAGATATAAGAGTTATAATAATAAAACTAGCAGATAGACTTCATAATTTAAGAACTTTAGAATATATGACAAAAGAGAAGCAAATGCAAAAAGCAAAAGAAACTCTTGATATTTATGCACCCTTAGCTCATAGATTAGGTATGTCTAAAATAAAGTGGGAATTAGAAGACTTATCCTTTAGATATCTTCACGAAAAAGAATATTATGATTTAGTAAATGCAATAGCAGAAAAAAGAACTGAAAGAGAAGAATATACAGCTAAAGTTGTCAATGAACTATTAGAAAGACTTCAAGAAGCAGGGATAGATGCTGAAATAGATGGAAGACCAAAGCATTTTTATAGTATATATAGAAAAATGATAAAGAAAAATAAAACCTTAGATCAAATATTTGATTTAATTGCAGTAAGGGTTTTAGTAAATTCAGTTAAAGATTGTTACGGTGTTCTTGGAATAGTACATACAATATTTAAGCCAATACCAGGAAGATTTAAAGATTACATAGCAATGCCAAAACCTAATATGTATCAATCATTACATACAACAGTACTTGGAAAAGGTGGAAGACCTTTTGAAATACAAATAAGAACATTTGATATGCATAAAACAGCTGAATATGGTATAGCTGCCCACTGGAAATATAAAGAGGGAGACAATAGTACAGTAAGTAAGGAAAAAGATTTTGATAAAAAATTAGTATGGCTTAGAGATATGCTTGAATGGCAAAAGGATACTTCAGATGCTCATGAATTTATAGAAGATTTTAAAATAGACCTTTTTTCAGATGAAGTATTTGTTTTTACTCCTAAAGGGGTAGTAATAAATTTAGCAAGTGGAAGTACACCTATAGATTTTGCTTATAGAATACATACTGATGTAGGAAATAAGTGTGTAATGGCAAAGGTTAATGGAAAGGTTGTTCCTCTAGATTATAAACTAAAAACTGGAGAAATTGTTGAAATAATCACTTCAAACAGTTCTAAAGGCCCTAGTATGAACTGGTTAAATTATGCAAAAAGCAATCAAGCTAGAAGTAAAATAAGAGCTTGGTTTAAAAAGGCTAATAGAGAAGAGAATATAAATAAGGGAAAAGAAATACTAGAAAAAGAATTAAAGAAATATTCTGTTTCATTTAATGAGATTGCTAAAGGAGAAGTTTATGAAAGGCTTCAAAAGAAATATAACTTTCATAATTTAGATGAGTTATATGCAGGGTTAGGTAGTGGAATTATTCCAATATTAACTTTTATGTCAAAGCTAAGAGAAGGAAATGTTCATGAAAAACCTACGGATGAAGAAATAACAAAGGAAATAGAAGAAAAAAATGAAAAGTATACTAAAGAAAAGGAAGTTGTAAAAACTAAGTCTGGAATTATAATAAAAGGTGAAAATAACCTTTTATATAGACTTGCAAGATGTTGTACTCCAGTTCCAGGAGATGATGTTTTAGGATATATAACAAAAGGAAGAGGAGTATCAATTCATAGAAAGGATTGTATAAATTTAATAGCTTTAATAAAACATGACCCAGAAAAGGTTGTGGAAGTAAGTTGGGGAGAAAAGGAAGCAAAATCTTCTTACATTGCAGAGATAAAAATAAAAACAGATGATTCTGTAGGATTAATAAGTGATGTTAGTAAAACAATAAGTGATTGCGGATTAAACATAGTAGCCCTTAATGCAAATTCTCAAAGTGCAAATAAGGCTATAATGACAGTTAAAGTTGAAATAAAAGCAATAGACCAATTAAAAGAACTTATGAAAAAGATAAGAAAAATCAAAGGTGTAACAGAAGTATTTAGAATGAACAATTAAGGATGTGTAAATATGAGAGTAGTAGTTCAAAGAGTTACTTCTTCTAAGGTTATTGTAGATGAAAATATAGTTGGAAAAATAGGTAAGGGATTTAATCTTCTTATTGGAATTTCAAAAGATGATACAATAGAAGATTTAAAATATATAAAAGATAAAGTTGTAAATTTACGAGTTTTTGAAGATGAAAATGATAAATTAAATCTTTCTCTTCTTGATATAAAAGGAGAAATTTTAGCTATTTCTCAATTTACCCTTTATGGAGATTGTAGAAAAGGAAGAAGACCAAACTTTATGAATGCAATGGGAGGTAAAGAAGCAGAAAAACTTTACGAAACCTTTGTTAACCTTCTTAAAGAAACAGGATTAAAGGTTGAATGTGGAAAATTTGGAGCTGACATGAAGGTTGATATTCAAAATGATGGTCCAGTTACAATTTTAATTGATAGTAAAAAGAATTTTTAAAAGGAGAAATAAAAAAATGATAATAAAAGCAATACCAACAGGGGAAATACAAGCTAATTGTTATATAGTTATGGATGAAAATACTTCTGAAGCTGTAATAATTGACCCAGGTGCAGATGAAGAAATTATTTATAATTTAATTGCAAATATGAAAGCTAAGGTAAAATATATACTTCTTACTCATGGACATTTTGACCATGTAGGAGCAGTAGAGTACCTTTCAGAAAAGTTAAATGTTCCTTTTTATATCAATAAAAAAGATGAAGAATATGCTTTAAAAGATGACTATGTTTTTAGAAAACTTAGAAAGGCTGATGGATATCTTAAAGAAGGAGATACCTTTAAAATTGGAAATAAAGAAATTAAAGTTATTGAAACACCAGGACATTCTAAGGGAGGAGTATCTTTCTTAATTGAAGATAATTTATTTACAGGAGATACTTTATTTTTAGGTTCTATTGGAAGAACTGATTTTAATGGTGGAAATTTTGAAGAAATAATTTCAAGTATAAAAATAAAACTTATTCCTCTTGGAGATAATATAAAAGTATATCCAGGACATGGACCTTCTTCAACTATCTCATATGAAAAAATGAGAAATCCTTATTTAAGATAGGTGAAAAGATGAATATAAAATTAAATGATTTTAAATATAGATATGATGTATATCAAATGTTTAATATATATTTTCCTTTAGATGCGCTTAAATTTTCAGAATCTGAGGGAGACTATTTAATTACAATAAAAGATAATAAAGTAACATTTGAATATAAAGATATAAAAGATGAAGCTTTAGAAAATAAAGAAGAATATTTTAAAGAAACTATAAAAAAGCTTATATTTAAAAATCTTCAAAAAATAACAAAAGATGTATATCCTTGGGGAACTTTAGTTGGAATAAGGCCTTCAAAAATTGCACTTAAAGCCTTAAGGGAAGGTCTTAGTGAAGAAGAAATTAAAGACATTTTTTATGATAAACATTACGCCTTAGAAGAAAAGGCACAATTATGTATTGATGTTGCAAAATCTGAAGACAGATTTGTAAATAAAGAGCCTAAAAATATTTCAATTTATATAGGAATGGCATTTTGTCCTACAAGGTGTCTTTACTGTTCTTTTGCATCTAATCCTATAGGTAGCAATAAAAAGCTTGTAGAGCCTTATTTAAAGGCTTTGAGTTATGAAATTAAGGAAATGAGTAAGTATGTAAAAGAAAAAAATTTAAATATAGAAACTATTTATTTTGGAGGAGGAACTCCAACTTCAATTAACAATGAAGATTTTGAAAGCCTTATGAATATTATATATAATTCTTTTATTAAAGAAAATCCTCCAAAAGAGTTTACAGTAGAATGTGGAAGACCAGATTCTATTACATTAGAAAAACTTAAAACAATGAAAAAATATAATGTTACAAGAATAAGTATAAATCCTCAAACTATGAATGATAAAACATTAAAACTTATAGGAAGAAATCATACATCAAAGGATGTAATAGAAAAGTTTAAAATGGCAAAAGATTTAGGCTTTGAAGATATAAATATGGATATGATAATAGGTCTTCCAGGAGAAGGGTTAGAGGAAGCTAAACATACAGCAAAGGAAATATTAAAGTTATCTCCAGATAGTTTAACTGTTCATGGATTATCATTAAAGAGAGGGTCTATTATGTATGAAAATTTCATTTTGAAAAAGGGTCTTGGACTTAAAAGTCAAGATGAAATTATGAAAATGTTTGAAGAAAGCAGAGCTTTAGCAAAAGCACTTAATATAAAGCCATATTATATGTATAGGCAAAAAAATATGGTTGGAAATATGGAAAATTTAGGATATGCAAAGCCAGGGAAAGAATGTCTTTATAATATTGAAATGATAGAAGATAAACAAACTATAATAGCCCTTGGAGCAGATGCTGTTACTAAAGTTGTCTTTTTAGAAGAAAACAGACTTGAAAGATTTGCAAATGTTAAAGACGTTAAAGGCTACACAGAAAGAATACAAGAACTCGTAGAGGGAAAAATCAAACTTTTAAATACTTTGTACTAAGCAAATTTCTTTATTTAGGCACAGAAGTTGCTTTCCTATCTTTGTTCAGCTGCTCCGTCGACAGGCTCCAAGTCGCTGCTTCACAAAATAGGAAATCAACTTCTGAATAAATAAGAAAATGGCAAAAATATTTATTTAAGCATAGAGTGGATATTCCTATCTTTGTTCAAATAGTAGAGGAAACCCGCTTTACATATGTTCGATGGGTAAGTTCGCCTTAGGCAAACATAAAATTTGAAGGCTCACTTATCGACAGGCTCCAAGTTTGCTACTTCGCAAAATAGGAACCTCCAATCTAAATAAATAAAAATAATAGAAAAGTTTGTTGGTAGAGAACTTTATTTAAAAGGAAAAGAGATATATAATAAGAGATGTGTATTGAAATATAAAAATAAGATTTGAAAGGAATGACAAAAGAATGGGAGAAGCTTTAGGCGGATTGAAAAGAACTATGTATTGTGGTCTTGTAAGAGAAGCTAATATTGGTGAGACAATAACTCTTATGGGATGGGTACAAAGAAATAGAAAGCTTGGAGGGCTTGAGTTTATAGACCTTAGAGATAGAGAAGGAATAATGCAGATTGTATTTGGGGAAGAGATAAATGCAGAAGCTTTTGAAAAAGCTAAAACTGTAAAGCCTGAATATTGTATAGCTGTAACTGGTAAGGTTGTAAAAAGAGAAGCAGTAAATGAAAATATGCCTACTGGAATGGTAGAATTATTAGGCTCAAGTATAAAGATTTTATCAGAATCTGAAACTCCACCTATAATGATTAAAGAAGGATTAGATGCATCAGAACAAATAAGATTAAAATATAGATATTTAGACCTTAGAAGACCTGATATGCAAAATATCTTTATGATAAGAAATAAAACAACAAAGGCTATAAGAGATTTCTTAGTTGATAATGGATTTATAGAAGTTGAAACTCCAGTACTTACAAAATCAACTCCAGAAGGAGCTAGAGATTATTTAGTTCCATCAAGAAATTATCCAGGAATGTTTTATGCACTTCCACAATCTCCTCAAACTTTAAAACAAATATTAATGGTATCAGGATTTGATAAATACTATCAAATAGCAAAATGTTTTAGAGATGAAGACTTAAGAGCAAATAGACAACCAGAATTTACTCAAGTTGATATGGAATTAAGCTTCGTTGAAGAAGATGATGTTATGGAAGTAAATGAAAGATTAATAGCACATGTATTTAAAGAAGTCATTGGATATGATGTTAAACTTCCAATTAAGAGAATGACCTTTAAAGAAGCTATGGAAAAGTATGGTTCAGATAAACCAGATTTAAGATTTGGAATGGAAATAACTGATTTAACTGAAACAGTAAAGGATGTAGATTTTAAAGTATTTACAAGTGCTTTAGAAATAGGTGGTTCTGTAAGAGCTTTATGCTTAAAAGGTGGAGCATCTATGGGAAGAAAAGATATAGATAGATTAGGAGAATTTGTTAAAACATATAAGGCTAAGGGATTAGCTTATATTCAACTTAAAGAAGAAGGAATAAAATCTCCTATAGCAAAATTCTTAACAGAAGACCAAATGAATAAAATAATATCTACAATGAATGCAGAAACAGGAGATTTAATTCTTATAGTTGCAGATAAAAATTCAGTGGTATTCCAATCACTTGGAGCATTAAGATTAGAGCTTGCTAAAAAGTTTGACTTAATAAAAGATAAAAATGAATTTAACTTTACATGGATTACAGAATTCCCATTATTTGAATATAGTGAAGAGGAAGGAAGATATACAGCTTGTCACCATCCATTTACAGCACCAATGGATGAAGATATAGATATGATAGAAACAGATCCAGGAAAGGTACGTTCTAAAGCTTACGACTTAGTTTTAAATGGAGAAGAGCTTGGTGGAGGAAGTATAAGAATACATACTATAGAACTTCAACAAAGAATGCTTAGAGCATTAGGCTTTACAGAAGAGCAAGCATGGGAATCTTTTGGATTCTTACTAGAAGCATTTAAATTTGGACCACCACCACATGGCGGATTGGCTTTTGGTTTAGATAGAATGGTAATGTTCTTAGCAGGAACAGATAACATAAAAGATGTTATAGCATTCCCTAAAAATCAAAATGCATATTGCTATTTAAGTGAAGCACCAAATATAGTTGATGAAAAACAACTTAAAGACCTTGGAATAAAAATTGATGTTCAAGAGAAAGAAGTAACTGAATAAAAGAAGAAAGACTATTACACAAAGAAAAGATTTAAATGTGTAGTAGTCTTTTTTATATTTGCATTGACTTGGAGCTAGCAGGGGAAGAGCAAAATAATATATTCACTATGTTTTTTTAGAAACTTTTATTTTTATAGATATTAAGAGATATAAAGTATGATAAAACTAAAAATACTAATGAAAAAATACTGCTTTTTATAACAAGACTTTTAATTGCTTCTTTAGTATTATCTATAAAGACATTTGAGATACTTAGTAAAAGCTTGTCCAAATCCAAAAAGTTCATTGTATCTCCAAAGTAAATTATTATTGTTAGAAGCATCATTAATAAAATTAGTGTAATGATAAGTATTACTCCAGCTGATTTTGAAGAAAATTTAATATAAAGTGGTATAAGCATAAGTAAAAGTATAAGCACTAGTAAAAATGCAATATATATTCCCATATATGAAGAAATTGTAAGCTTAAAATCTTCATGAATATTAACAACAAAAAGTTGTATAAAGGAAAAGGCTACTCCAACTAATAAATATAAACAAACTGAGATATATTTAGATAATATAATATCTTTTTTAGGTATAGAAAGAGTATTAACAAATTTATTCCAGCTACACTTTTCATCATTGTCAAAGGAAGCAAAAGATATCATAGTCCATATTGACATAATTGATATACTCATAATTGCACTATAGACAATAATTGCAAAATTATTTCCTTCAAAATATAAAAATAAGGAGCTAACTATAAGAAATATAGATAATATAGTAGCAAAAATGGTGTTTTTTAGTGAAATGACAATATCTTTATATAATAATCCTTTCATTAAAACTCCCTCCCTGAATAAAATTTTGATGAAAGATTTACAGATAAATATCCTAAACCAGCTAAGATTACTGGAGATAAAATTAAAATGGTTTTTATAAATATGTTATCTAAAGATATATTCTTTAAAATTTCAGGATTATCCTTAAAAATAAAAACTGATATAAGTGATAATATAACTGCAAATGCAATTATAACACCATGTGCTACCATGTCATTATCATATTTATATAGTAGTGGAAGCTGAATAAATAAAATAATCAATAAAATACATAAAGCTATATATGGCATTAAAATCATTAAGGCTTTAATTTTAATATCATTCATTAAAGCTATTGTTATTGTAGAAAGCTCTCCTAATGTTAAAGAAATAAGTAATATAATCATACAAGATATATACCTTGATAAAACTACCTTTTTATTTGATATATATAAGGTTTTTTGAAATTTGTTCCAAGTACATTTTCTATCCTCATTAAAAGGAGTAATAAGAATATCTGAAAAAAATAGCATTATTAAAGTAGGTGCCATATAAACAAATTCTAAACTCATATCAAAGTTATTTAATCTTTTTGAACCTACTATAACTAAAGATGAAAATATAAATAAGGTTATTACTGCTAAAAGAGTTAAAATTAAAACCTTTTTTATTGATGATATATCTTTAAAAATTAATCCCTTCATGATTAATCCCTCCTCATAGAATAAAATAACATAATATCCTCTATGTTAACCTTATCAATAGCAATATCTGGATATTTAGTTTTACATTCTTTTATGTTATCTGTTAAAACGTCATATCCAAAATCACTTTTTCTATATGCTATGATATCTTTTTTATCTACTTTATCAAATTGTGAAGCCTTGCATTTTAATAAACCATGCTCTTCTAATATGTCATATTTTTCTTTAGAGAAAAGAACTTTTCCATTATGAATAAATGTTATATAATCTGCAACTTTTTCTAAATCACTTATTATGTGAGAAGAGATTAGTATTGTGTGAGTTTCATCTTCCATAAATTCTAAAAAAACATCTAAAATTTCATTTCTTACCATAGGGTCAAGACCACTAGTAGCTTCATCAAGTATTAAAAGCTTTGCATTATGAGATAGGGCAACAGCAATTGAAAGTTTCATTTTCATTCCTCTAGAAAAATCCTTTATTGCCTTCTTTTTAGATAATCTAAATCTCTCAACATATTTAAAAAATGTGTCTTCTTCCCAATTGCTTATAGTATTTTTCATCATCTTATTAATTTTTAATGCATTAAAGCTTGGAGGAAAGTTTATATCATCAAAAACAACAGCAATATCTTTTTTAATTTCCTCTTCATTTTCAACATTATCTAGTCCAAATATTTTAATACTGCCAGAATCCTTTTTTATTAAATTAAGAATTGATTTTAAAGTGGTGGTTTTTCCTGCACCATTTTCTCCTATAAAGCCCATAACACAACCTGTTTTAACTGAAAAGCTTATATTATTAAGGGTAAATTCTTCATACTTTTTACAAAGATTTTTTATTTCTATACAATTTTCCATATTAATCTCTCCTATACATAAATTTTATAATTCGTCACATAATAAATTAAATAAATCTTTTACTTCATCTAAGGTTATTCCACTACTTTTTGATAGAAGTATTGCAGAGGTTAAGATTTCTTCTATTCTACGTAGCTGTTCTTCTTTAATAAGTTTTGTATTTTTTTCACATACAAAGCTTCCTTTCCCAGTAAAAGATTGTATAAAGCCTTCTCTTTCAAGTTCTTCATATGCTCTTTTTGTTGTTATAACACTTACTCTTAATTCTTTTGCTAAGGTTCTCATTGAAGGAAGAGCATCACCTTCGTTAAGGGTTCCATTAAGAATCAGATTTTTAATTTGAGATGCAATCTGTTCATAAATGGGACTATCACTTGAGTTGGTAATAATAATATCCATGGATAGATAGATACCTCCTAAAATAAATATTGTATATATACTATATGTACAATATACGTTATTTATTTATTGTCTGTCAACTAGAATTTAATAAAATATTAAATTTTATACTAAAAAAGCTAAGGTAAAAAACTAAAAATACCTTAGCCTTTTTAATATAAATTTTTAGCAAAGTCCTTTTTTATTATTTCCCATATTATTATTTCCACAAGCATTTAATGGATTATTTCCATTAATATTATTAGAATAATTAGTTTTTATAAGATTAATTTTTTGATTTAGGGTATTAAGAGTATCTTTATATTCTGTATTATAAGGATTTAGTGTAGCAGCCTTTTTTAGATGATTAATTCCAGAGTGAATAAAGCCTTTTTTAAGAAGTAGCAGGCCAGTTAAGTAATTCCATTCAGGAGAAGAGCCATCAGATACAAGGTTTAGCTTAGCTTCAGCAGAAAGAAAATCATCTAATCCTATAAGCTCTCTTACTTCTTCAAAGGCAATATTTTGTGATACAAGCCTATATGCTTCATTTAATTCACTTAATTTTTCATCATAAAGACTTTTTGAATTTTCATCAGTTCTTTCTTTTAAGTAATTTTCTATTATATTTTTATAGGCATCATTTACTTCTTTTGAGGTGGAATTTGGAGAGACACCTAATAATTTATAAGGCTCCATAAGTTTAAGCTCCTTAGAAATTTATATTAATAGTTTATGAGAATTTTATAGTTTGGTGAAGATATTAGTATATACATCCATAAGACCTAAGTTAATTACATTTTCAATTATTTCTTGATTTTTATTTAATGGAAGTTTCTTTAATTTTTCCTCACAGTTTGATATAAGAGCTATTAATAAAAAATCTATGTCAGATTTTATGGATTTTATAAAAGATTCATAGGGTAAATTATTTATGTTAAAGGATTTTTCTATAGGATTAAAGCTTATATTAGATTGCATATCACTTTTTAAATCATCTAAAGCATCAATAAGATAAATCCATTTTCCAAAGCTATATCCAAAACTATAAAGATTATTTCGAGTTAATGTGTTATCTTCATTAATTTCATAAGGATATTCTTTTAAAATTCTTCCTATTATATCACTAAAAGGGTGGCAAATTTCATCTAAAGAATATTTAGAAGAGTTTTTTTCTATAGTATGAAGTTTAGTTAAATTTTCATTTAAAATATTATCAATATTTTTAAAAGTAACTTTTTTATAATAAGGATAAAGTATTTTTAATAGTAAGCTAGGTAGTATTGTTTTATTATCTAATTTATCATCAAGGAGTTTATAATAAATTAAAGATATGTTTAAATCAGAAGAATAATTTATGGCATTAGAATAAAAAAACTTTCTTTTTTCTAAAGGATGTCTTACACAGGAGGAGGCAAAACTTTTAGGTTTTTTTGGGCTTAACCCATCAAGAAGTATAGCAAAGAAGGTAGTATCATAATTTAATCCGAATCTTGGAATATTACCAAATTTATTTTTTATTTCAGAACATATACTACAATAATAAGTTCTGAATTTATTAAAATCTTTTACTTTAAGCTCATTTTTTAAAGGTATAATATACCCAAACATTAATACTTTCCCCCTAGAAGATATTTAAGAAAACTTATAAAAGCATTATATGAATAAAAAACAAAAATGTTATTACTTTCCCATACTTGACATAAATTCCTGAAATGATATTATTAAAATAGTTGATTATTAAGTATTTAAAGGAGTTTTTACAATTGATGACATTAGATAAATTTGAAAAAGCATATGAAACAGTTCAAAAAGTTATTTTAGAAACAAAATTAATTTATAGTGATTATTATTCAGACCTTACAGGAAATAAGGTTTACTTAAAGCCTGAAAATATGCAAAAAACAGGAGCATATAAAATAAGAGGAGCTTATTATAAAATAAGTACTTTAACAGAAGAGGAAAGAAATAGAGGGCTTATAACAGCATCAGCAGGAAATCATGCACAAGGAGTTGCTTATGCAGCAAAGGCTTATAATGCAAAGGCAGTAATAGTTATGCCAACTACAACTCCACTTATAAAGGTAAATAGAACAAAAGCATATGGAGCAGAAGTTATATTATATGGAGACGTCTATGATGAAGCATGTAACTATGCTTTAAAGCTAGCAGAAGAAAAAGGATATACTTTTATTCATCCATTTGATGATTTAGATGTTGCAACAGGTCAAGGTTCAATAGCAATGGAAATTATAAAAGAACTTCCAACAGTTGATATTATTTTAGTACCAATTGGAGGAGGAGGACTTGCAACAGGAGTATCAACTTTAGCAAAGCTTCTTAATCCAAATATAAAGGTAATTGGAGTAGAACCAGCTGGAGCAAATTGTATGCAAGCTTCATTAAAGGCAGGAGAAGTTGTAACTCTTCCAAATGTAGATACAATAGCAGATGGTACAGCAGTAAAAACTCCAGGAAGTAAAATATTCCCTTACATACAAGAAAATATTGATGATATAATAACAGTAGATGATGAAGAACTTATAGTAGCATTTTTAGATTTACTAGAAAATCACAAAATGCTTGCAGAAAATTCAGGTCTTTTAACATTAGCTGCTCTTAAGCATTTAGATGTTAAGGATAATAAGATTGTATCTATAATAAGTGGAGGAAATATGGATGTTATTACTTTTGCATCATTAGTACAACATGGACTTATAGCAAGAGAACGTATATGTACAGTTTCTGTACTTCTTCCAGATAAACCAGGAGAATTAACTAATGTATCAAAAGTAATTGCAGAAGCACAAGGAAATATAATTCAACTTGAACATAATCAATTTGTAAGCATAAATAGAAATAGTGCAGTTGAATTAGATATTACAATGGAAACATTTGGACATGAACATAAGGTTCAAATATTAAAAGCGCTTAAAGACAATGGATACAAGCCAAAACTTGTACAATCAAAAAGAATATATCAATAAAATAAATTAAAAAACACATATTATTAGGAGGATTTAATAATGGAAAAAGAAATAGTTTATACAGATAATGCACCACAAGCTATAGGGCCATATGTGCAAGCACAAGTTATAGGAGATTTTGTTTTTACTTCAGGACAAATTCCACTAGTTCCTGCAACAGGAGAATTAATTACTGAAATTAAGGCAGCTACAAAGCAAAGTTTAGAAAATGTTAAAGCTATATTAGAAGAAGCAGGAAGCTCTTTAGATAAGGTTGTC